>JACPTB010000004.1 GCA_016192995.1 Candidatus Woesearchaeota archaeon | reverse complement strand
GTCAGAGCGAGAAAAAGAATTAACAAAACAAAAGAACTAGCATGGAAAATTCTTAGTTATAACATTGAACGATTGGGAAATAGCTTATTTAGGTTATGGGAAGCCATATCTCTCGGGACAGAGCCGATTTAAATGGCTCTGGTGAAAATGTAGTTTTAGCGCCTATTTCGTGAAGCTCTTCTTAGTCAACACCGGGGATTTTTCGAGGTTCCAGAGAGAAAAATCCAATGTTTAGTCACATATGAAGCTGAACTGGCGCTAAAACCTGAAAGATTTTCACCAGAGCCGATAGTTTTTGGACATGCCAGTAAACAATTATGTTGTTCTCTTTCCACTTTTTTTAATTCTTTCTAATGTTTCTTTGGCAGAATTAACCCATGAATTACCCCAGAAAACAGTAATCTCTTTCAAGTCTACTTGTATCATCTATCTTCATATGTGTATCATCTTTTAATGTTAAGCAATATTTATTTAATACGCCATCAATGTAAAGCTTATTTCAACTATATCAGATTCTAATTTAATACCTCTGATTCTTAGACTCATATTATATCAGCCCCTTACTTAAATTTCAATTATCTCTCTACAACAACTTCTCCATCTATCAGATTAATGACTGTTGATGGTTTTGATTCTTTTTTGCCTTCATAAATAATAAAATCAACAGAATTTTTTATTTTTTCTTCAATATCTTCCAAGCTTGTCATATAAGGCTTTCCTGCTTCATTGACACTTGTTGTTACTAATGGTAGGTCAAGTTCCTTGACGACTGCTGAAATCCATGTATCTGGAATTCGTACACCTAATGTCTCAGAATTATTGTTTACTTCAGGTGCAATAGATTCTTCTTCTTTTAATTTGAATATTAAAGTGTATGGTCCAGGCAATTTTTCAAGCCAGTCAATGCCTTGACCAAATACTTCGCAGTTTTCTTCAATCCATTCTTTGGAAGGAGGAATGATTGACAAGGGATTATCAGGTCGCGCTTTTAATTGCCGTATTTTTCTAACGGCTGTTTTATTTGTTGCATCACATCCTAATCCATAAATAGTGTCCGTTGGGTAAATAAAAACCGCGCCTTTTTTAATCATGTTCTGATATTTTCTACGTTCTTTGAAGAATTCTTCCTTGGTCAGTATGTTCATGTAAAATCACTCAATCGCACAACACTTTCATAGGTTACCATCGTGGTGCTTCCATCAACACCGCCAGGGATTTTTTTCGTTGAAATAAATTTTCCCTCTTCTAACTTATCTATTTTTCGCTTAAACGTTTTGTAGGAACTTTCACCTTTGTTATCTTGATATAATTTATATAAGTCACCAATCTTTTTCCCGGAATTTAATTTAATAATATCTAAAATAAAGTCAGTTTCATCGTCAAGCTTAAGATCATCTTTCACGCCTAATTGATCGAGTTTTTGCAGCGCTTTTTTCACTTCTTCCAAAGTTATTTTTTTTGCGCTAGCATCTTCAGCGAGCAAGCCAGATTCCCTCATAAGATGTAAACCAGTTCTAATATCTTTCACGGCAAAACTTGCTTCCACTACTAATCTAAATGCATCATCATCCCAGATATTTGATACAAAGGCAAAGTCTCTTCTCTGTTCAAGAATACCTTTTGTTTCCTCATAATTATAAGGGTTGAATTCAAGAATCTCGGCATTTAACCGTGATTTAATTCTATTATCTAAATTAATAAACCATTCTTTGTAATTTGAAATGAGAAATATTGATTTTCGGTATATATCTTCGAGAAAAATATATATGAAATCATACTCTTCTAATTTATCAACTTCATCTAAGGCAAGAGCAACTGAAGTTTTGTTTAATCTTTCTTGAACAATTTTCCATAATTCCTCTGTTTTTTTGTTTTGGGTGAATTTATAGCCAATTTGATCGCAAATATCAAGGACAATTTTGTAACTGGTGTTTTTTTGCCAGCAATTAATGTATATAGAGAGAACTTCTTCAGATTGTTCTTCTAATTCCTTGAAGACATGTTTAATTGCCACAGTTTTTCCAATGCCTGGTTTGCCGTAGATTAAGGCATTTCTTCCATTAAGCTTTTGAAACAATGGTTTAATGTCAGCTGCTATTTGTCGTTGTTCTTTTTCTCTATAAGGCAGGAGTTTTGGTTGGAAGGAGAAGTCTAAGGCTACTTCATTTTTGAATAATGATTCACCTTCTTTTAACATGTTATCAAATAAGCCCATATCACACTAAGAGAGCAGAGGGATTTATATTGGTTGTGGATATACCTCACTTAATTTTTAAGCATATCTTTTACTTTTGATACAAATAATGTTGATTTGATTCTTAATTGTTCAACATCTTGTTTTGTATATGCAGTTTTGGTTGAATATGTTGCATCTTCTCTTTTGTTTTTTGATTCAACATAAAATAAGATGTCCTGATAATCTAAAAGAGTTACGAGTGATTGAATATCTTCTTTATTTAATCCTTTATTATAAAAGTTTTTAATTAACAGTAAAATGGTTGCCAAATGATTTTTACATGAAAACCCTTTTGTCATTATCAAAGCTAATGCAGCATGATATGACGCATAATAACAACCGGTTATTGCCCAGTCAAAATAATCAAGTTGGATAGTATCATTTACAAACTTTAGATTTCGTTCTGACTTTAACAAATGCCCTTGGATTTCGGTATTCTCTCTGTTTTCTGTTTTTATAATCTCTTTCTTAATGAATTCGCTGATTTTTTCACTTATTAATTCAGGGCTGTTTAGGTATTTGTCTAACTCATATTTTTGCATTTTGAAGATCCTCGTAATATTTAATGTGATTAATCAATGGAAATCCTGATGCTATTGCAGACTGAATTACCATATCATTTTTTAATTTAATCTCTCTTTTGAAATCTTTATATGTTATCTGGAATGTGCTCACTTTTAATGCTGATTGCGCTCCTGCATTATCTTCTGCTTGATTTGTTTTTATTCTTTCATTAGTTACGATAAGAATATCTATATCTGAATCATCTCTAAAAGTGTTTTTTGCAGTTGATCCAAAAATTATTGCAAATATTGGCTGTTTTGGCAGATGGTTAAGGTAAGTTTCTATTGCAGTTCTTCTTATTGAAGGCAGCTTTTCATATCTTTCTATGTCAAAAAAAGTGAGTATTGAGTCTGTTTTTTTATTGTTTTTTAATGAGAAAAATTTCATGTTTCCTTCTTTTTCTGATTTTAGAATCTTGTCTTTTTCTAATTTAGTTAAGAATCTGTATGCGCTATTTTCATTAAGTTTTGCTTTTTTAGCGATTTCTCTAAGATGGATACTGTCTTTACTTGCGTAAAATAACCTCAATATGTCAAGGTATCCTTTATTTATTATGTTTAACATTTTTAAACAATTGTTGTAATAACTTAAACGTTTATATATTTTATGATTTATGCGAGTTTTGGCTGGAATGAGAAGTCTAAGACTACTTCGTTTTTGAATAATGATTCACCTTCTTTTAATATGTTATCAAATAAGCCCATATCATACCAAGAGAGCAGAGGGATTTATATTGGTCGTGGAATAGTAAATTCAATTTTTAAGAATCATTTGTTTTTTCTGATTTTTTATCATAATGATATCGTTTATTCATGTTTTATCCCAGGATATTCGTAAGGTATTTTCCTAAGTAATAATCGTAATTTTAAATGATCTGTGTAAATAAGTGTCATTTATATTAGTATAAAGATGAAACAAGTATAAATAATTTTTGGATAAAGAAAGAAGAAAAATAAAACAGATTATTTGCAACAATATACATGAGAAATTCTTTCACTGGTACTGTCACCGTAGAGAGGTTCAACAGCATTGTTATAATTCATTAAATTACACTTATTCTGTATATTGGGGCTGTATACTACTTCGGTGCAAGGTAGACTATGTGTATTATCATATTCAAATTGTCGTCCTCCACTACAACTGTTATCAGCAGATGAGAGATAGATATACCTTATATTAACTTCTATAAAATCACATTCTTTGAATGATTCTTGTTTTTGGCATATTTGGTATCCAGTCTTACCTTCATCTTCAGGTTCAACAGATATGTCGTCACATACACTATATGCTTTTTTAGTTGTGTCTTTTCCTACTCCAAATCCACATTGTTTTTCTCCGTATCTGCATACATTTGCAGAATCTATGTTTGTTGTCTTTACTGCAAAACCAGTTGCTCCTGAGGAAGTACCTATTACATAACCTACTGCTCCGATAGTAAGAACGAGAAATACTGCCATCATTGTTGATAAAGCTTTTTTATTCATAATAACACCTCTTTGAATAATACGTACTATCTTTTTGAAAATGAGTATATATATATATATTCATGCTGTGAAATATATGTTGTAGAATATATTTGCTATGTTCAAACAACCGAGATTCCACCTATTGTTTCAATGGTGGATAGGATATCGAGCGTTGTGCTCAAGAACCACCGGTCACAAACCAGATGGCATGAACGAAGTTCACGACGGATTTCCGTAATGGTGGTTCTTGACATATTAAAATACTAACACCATTAGAAATCTTTAAATATGACTTAACTATTATAATAGTTATATGATTGAACGACAGCAATTGAAACCTATTTTAAGTCCTCGAGAGATTGATGTAGTTACGGCGCGTTTGAACAATAAGCCAATTACGCAAACAGAGAGTAATTATTTGAGCAGGTCAATTAGACCAAAATTAGCTGCTGCCAGATATGCATCTCAACTTAACCTGCTTCCTTTGCTCGACTATCGCAGGAGAAAATATGAACGTGAGGATATTGTATTAAAACAAAAATTATTATCGGCGTTATCTGATGTTAGTTCCCATATTCAGGCAATTGTTCTTTTTGGAGGATATGTAAGAAATAATCATACCTATTATGGTGATATTGATATAATGATTGTTGTTAAAAAGAAATTATGGAAAACACAGATGGATAAATATAAGCTGAAGAAGAAAATAGAATCTGCGGTTACTGTTCCTATTGATATTATGCTTATTGAACATAGTTATCTTAAAAAACATTATCCCTATAATCCATTGCTTCACCATATGTTAGAAGATCATAACGTTATTTACGGTGCTATTAAACTGGGAAAAAAACTCATTGTTAATAGGTGGTATTTATGGAGAGAGTTATTAGAAATAGATACCATCCTTGAGACAAGCTCACAGATTGAGTCTAAATATATTTATAATGCTTTACGAACCTGTCTTGCAATAAATCAATTTCTAAAGAAAAAAGTTAATCATAACCAATTACTTCGAGTGATGCAAGAGAATATAGGCTCTGCAACAGCTCTCGCTCTAAAAAATAATACTAGCAATCCTGTTCAGCGTAAAATAGCGTTATGCTATCTCCGTTATTTATATCACTCTCTTGAAAAGGCGCTTAAATATGAGCAAAAGAAAAGATCTTGAAGCATTAGCAGTTTTTATTGGATTATGGGCTGCCCATAGAATTCTTGTTGATTACACTAATCATCCTGAAAGTATTAAACATCTTCAGCATGAAGAAGAGCTTTATGCGTTGTTGAGTTCTGAGAAAGCTGCAGGAAATTGGAATAGTGAAGATATTGATTTAATTAAAGAACTCGCTGTTAAACGTTGCAGTAAGAAACTGGATAAATATCAAGATATTAAGCATTTTAATGATGAGGAAATTATATGTTACGTTGTTGAATTATTACGTGAATTAAATCTTAGGTGAACAAAGCTGCCTCATTTTTGAATAAAGATTCACCTTCTTTTAGCATGTTGTCAAATAAGCCCATGTGTTATAGAGGTAGTAAGGGGATTCATATAAGTTATAAAACATAAATAAACGAAAGTTATATATATTAGTAACCTTAGTTGATTATAATAGATGATGATTATGGATATACCGCTTATGTTAACCTTAAAACGACAGCAGCATAAAGATATTGCCCAAGCACAGGATTTAATAGTTAAGGAACTCTACACCCTGTTTAATCGCGCAGTGCTTCATGGAGGAACTGCGATCTGGCGTTGTTATCATGGAAACAGGTTCTCTGAAGATATTGATGTGTATTTCCCTAAGCAAGTATCTCAGATTAATGCTTTTTTTGAACGTTTAGAGAAAAAGGGTTTTGTTATTAAAAAGAAGAGAATATTGGACAAGAGTTTATATTCTATCTTAGAATTTAATAAAACAAGTGTTCGGTTTGAAGGATTGTTTTTATCTAAGCAGGATGAATTAGCTGATTATCGAGCTAGTGATGGCACTATCTTATCGGTGTGCACATTATCTGTTAAAGATTTAATCAAAGAAAAAGTTTCAGCTTATTTGTCAAGGAAAAAAATACGAGATTTATATGATATATATTTTCTCCTTAAATACATCTCAGATACTAAACGAATAAAGGACGATCTTGCACGTTTGGTTAAACATTTTGAGCAACCAATCGATAAACAAGATCTCAAGTCCATTATCATACAAGGTCTTGTGCCACGTACAGATGATATGCTAGCTTATATTAAAAGGAAATTATAATGGGTAAACAATATTATCAGAAACAAGTCGAAGCTTTATTCAAAAAAACTCCCGTTGTTAGTTTTAAGTCTATTGAAATGATTATCAGAGCCAGAACTAAGAATAAAACGTTGTATGCGAAACAACTCATACGAAATTTGCTTCTTGCGGACAAGATAAAGACAATTGCCAAAGGGTATTATTCATTATATGATGATCCAAACTTACTTGCTTTCTGTTATAAACCGAGCTATCTTGGCTTGCAAGATGCTTTAAGCTTTCATAATCTATGGGAACAAGAAACTATACCTATCATTATAACATATCAACGAGTGCGACAGGGTATAAGAAAAGTTCAAGACATTAATGTGTTAGTAAGACGGCTCGATAAAAAATATTTTTTTGGAATTGAGTATCATCAGGTAGGTGATTTCTATTTTCCTTATTCTGATATTGAAAAAACGTTTATTGATATGGTTTATTTCAAACAGAAGACTAGTAAGGATTTATTACATGAATTTAAGAAGAGATTAGATAGTAAGAAAGTAAAGCGGTATCTTAAACAATATCCACATTTACTGCGATTACAAGTGTTAAAGTTATTATCTTAATTCACCTATCGTAGTTTATTCCCGCAGTAACTGCAGAAATTATCAAAAACTGATAATTGACTGCCGCATTTTCTGCAAAATACATTTTCCTGTTTCATGATTTCCTGCTGTCTCGCTAATGCTGGATGTATTGCTTGCTGCTGATCTACTTTCAGCGTGTTTTTATCATTTTTGTTCGCATTGGTATAGGCAATTACTACTTTAAAAATACCATACACCAGAAAAACAAGGCTTGCATATCTGAAGAATAAGAGTTCTTCTTTTATGAATGAAATTCCTCCAATAATGATACCTACGATGATAAATATGCTGCCATGGATTGAAGTCATGCTATTTTACTGATTTACTTGTTTTAATACTTTTTCCCTAATGGTACGTTGAAAGCTAAGCTTTCAACGTACAAAAAACAACAAAGAATATAAATCCTATAAATTCCTCCCTACAGCATGATTGATATTAAAATAATTCGTGAGAGCCCTAACATCATTAGACAAGATTTGAAAAAAAGAAAAGATATTGAAAAACTAAAAATAGTTGAAACAATTCTTAACTTAGACAAAGAAAAACGTGCTTTGCAAACAGGGATTCAAGAACTGCAGCATAAGCAGAATGAAGCAAGCAAGGAGATAAATGATCTTAAAAAGCAAGGTAAAGACATTAAAAAACTTGTTCTAAAGATCAAAGCTATTCCTGGAAAAATTCAAGGTATTCAAGAACAGATTACTGTTCTTGAGTTAAAATTAAAAGATGCTTTGTATCAAATACCTAATATTCTCCATGACTCTGTCCCTTATGGTAAAGATGACAAAGAGAATGTAGTAATAAGAACATTTGGCAAGCCTAAAAAACCAGAGTTTGAATTATTGCCTCATCATCAGGTTGTTGAAAAATTAATGCTCGCTGATTTTGATCGGGCAAGAAAAATTACTGGTGCTGGTTTTTATTTTCTTAAGGGAGATCTTGCATTACTAAATCAAGCGCTGATAAGGTTTACGATTGATATGATGACGAAAAAAGGCTTTATGCTCGTTGAGCCGCCCTTAATGATGACGAGAAAAGCCTATGAAGGAGTTACTGATTTGCATGATTTTGAAAATGTGATGTATAAGATTGAAAATCATGATGCGTATCTGATAGCTACCTCAGAACACCCATTAACTGCTATGTTCATGAATGAAGTCCTTGATGAAGAAGATATTCCTTTAAAATTGGTAGGAATCAGTCCTTGTTTTAGAAAAGAAATTGGAAGCCATGGGATTGATGAAAAAGGATTATTTAGAGTGCATCAATTTCAAAAAGTAGAGCAGATTATTATAGGTAAACCTGAACAAAGCTGGAAAATGCATGAAGAGTTGTTAAAAAATGCTGAAGAATTGTTCCAAGAGCTTGAAATACCGTATCGAGTCGTGAATATATGTACCGGCGATATTGGAACAGTTGCAGCTAAGAAATATGATATTGAAGCATGGATGCCAAGAACACAGGAATATAAAGAAGTAGTTTCGTGTTCTAATTGCACAGAGTATCAAGCACGCCGTTTAAATATAAAAATAGGAAAACAGGGTGGAGAGAAGCAATTTGCCCATACCCTAAACTCAACAGCAGTCGCTACACCTCGGGCATTAGTAGCTATTCTTGAAAACTACCAGAATAAAGATGGTTCAATAACTGTTCCAAAAATTCTTGTGCCTTATATGAATGGAAAGAAAGTACTGAAATAAGTACGTAATAAGTCTTGGGTTTTAGCGCCTACTTTTGTGAAGCTCCTCGATATCTTTATTGAGGATTTTTCGGAGTGCCAGAGAGAAAAATCCAATGTTTAATTACAAGTGAAGCTGAACTGGCGCTAAAACCTAGTGAAGACTTATTACGTACTTATTTCTGTTTATGATGTTTTGTCAATTGCTTCCAACCAATCATAAACAGGATTAAACCAATAAAACTTGCAGCTCCTATGATGATTAATACAGCGCCTTTTGCCTGAGGATTTTTAAGAAGCAAGAGCATCTTTTGCTTTGTTGTCAAAGGTTCTAAATTGATCATTAAGGTTTTTTCTTCATGATACCTATTTTCCTCTTGATCATAAAATGCTGTTTCAATGATAATATTATTTTCTGGTTTGTACAGGTCGTAAGGATTAACATTCAAGATAAATGTTTGCTCGTTTTCCAATTCATTGATATGCCATGTTTCACTTTTTTCATTATAACGTATGATCACCTCAACATTGTTAGGGTTGCTTGCTGATTTTTTTTTTGCTTTAAATTCAATTTTAAAGGTATCGTCAATAGTTATTTTTTCTGGAGCATGTATCACCAATAGTTCTATCATTGGTCTGTCAAGAATTTTAAGCGTTACAGGAACATACATTGCTATCTGTTTATTTTTTGCTTTAATATTGATATTTTGCTGCCCTAGGTTAAGATTTTTCATTTTGAACTTGACGCTCTTCTCCTCAGCTATGAGCAAATCCTGTTCAAGGCAATCCTGGCTGCACACATTTAAGTCTTTAATAATGCTATTTCCGGTATTCTTAATGGTGCAGAGTATGGTTGCTTCCTCATCTTGGTAGTAAGCTTCATTTTCAGGAGCGCATGCTAAGTCTATTTTTTGTTCATAACTTTTCTGCACTTTTTTAAGCTCGACATCTATGATTTCATTAATATCCTTTTCAGAGAATAATGTTGCTTCTTTTTTAACGTTAAAGGAAATGGTGTCAGATTCGTTTAAAATAGTATAGGTATTTATGAAAAAAGTGTATACATAATCTCCGTCAAGGTTGCCATCAGTTCTGATTTTCCATAATAATTTTCTTTTTTCCAATGGTTTTAAAAGAACTGCCCTTTCAGGATTATAAATAGTTAACCCCTCACTTTTAGAGGTGAGTAGTTCTACAGGAACATAATAATCTTTTGTATTTTCAACGCTTACGACAAGCAGATTATGCGAACCGATAGTTACTTCATCACCTAATATCTGGGATTCAACGATAATATTTTTATCGACTTTTCCCTTTTGTTCGACTACCTTGGCTTCAAACTCAAGAGGACTTACTTCTAAATTAACATCTCTCCCATGCCATTCATACTTTGTCGAGGTTTTATCGGCATCAAGGCTTTCTTTCAGTTTAATATGCGTTGCATCGACAAACCCAAATTCACCATAGGTAACATCAAAAGGAATCCAGCCATATTCGGGAAAATACACTTCAGCCCAGCCATGAGGGCCCCAATTTGTAGTGAAGAGTTCTGAATTAGTGTAAGAATACCCAGCAACAAATCTTGCAGGAATTCCGACTGATCTTAACATAGCAATAAAGAGATTAGTTAATTCATCACAGACTCCTTTTCTATTCTCTAAAACCCAACTCGCGGGTAACGCTGCATCCGCAGTTACCGTGCTTAAACTATATTCAATATTATTCTTCACCCAATTTGCAATGGTGAACACCACTTCATATTCGTCGGTTTCACCTTCTGAAAGATCATTTGCTAATTTTTGAATCCCATTTTTTGAAAAATCGATTAATGTTGTTTCCTGAAGATACTGTTTTTCTTTTGCGGGTATTTTCTGGACAGGAAAAGGCACTCTTTCTTTTACTCTCACAAATTTGTTTTCTATATCCACGCGAGCACTTACTTTAATTTCCAGTTCATCCTCTTTTGGCTGATACCAGATAAATTGCAAATTATCATTAATTTCTGCAGGTTTTGGCTCTGTTTCCAAAGAAAGAATTTTTTGCCGATAATCTTCTCGCGGATAAAATGAAAGATCAGTGATCACTTTTTCTAAGATATATTTCTCGCTGGCAGGCACAATCTTTAACTTGGTGTTAATAGTAAAATCGGTTACAATTTCTTTACTTTCATAGAACCAGTTATCATCATGATCAAGCGGAGTATCTTCTTTTGATAGTGCTATTCCTGCAATAGTGAGGAGGATAACGACACAACTAAAGAGGGTTATTATTTTTTTCTTTTCCATGTTGTCCATTTTTTGTAGGTTCTTTTTTTCTTAAAATCCAATAAGTTAAAACTAATGATAATAATGATATCATTATTAAAGCTTTTCTCAACCACGAAATTTTAAACGTAAAAACAACAGTATGTTTGCCGCGGGGAGCATCAATGGCAATATAGCTGGGGCTTACTTCATAGGTTTTTGTTTTGTTGCCATCAATTTTTGCTTCCCAATCAGGATGATAGGTTGCCTTTAAAATCACTAAACAATCGTCTCTTACCGCTTCTATTTCAGCAGTGTAATGGCCTTTAGTTGCAGTTTCGGTAATTACATCGCCGCAGTCGCGAATATCTTTTTTCAAGCTTTTAATGAATCCATCGCCACGTTTAACTTCATCATGCAGTTTAACTAAGGGTGCCTTGTCCATCTGAATGCTTGTTGTTGACTTTCCTTCTGGATTTATGGTCTTTACCACAAATTCTTTATTTTCCTTAATATTCACCTCAATATATTTTTCAACTACTTCAGGGTTTTTGCTTATAATGAAATATTCATTGTATAAAGGCAACCCGCTCCAGCTCCATAACAAATTTATCCCTCGCGCTTCTTTCGGTGTGGTGTATAATACATACCTTGCATGACCAAGTTCTATATAATTGTCTGAAGCTTCTGGTTTAATAACATATTTCTTGGTGGCATTGTCTCTTTCAAGTTGATATTGTATATTAAACAGCTTTGAGTAATTAAAGGGAAAATTCTTTGGAAATCCAAGATAATAGGTATTTAATGAATCATGGTAACCAATCCCATTCCCATTTGTCTGAGCTTTGTTGGTAAAAACAGGAAACGAATTTATGAAGGTAATTGCCCTTGGCATATTGGTTATATCAATTTTAATTCTTCCGTTATCCGGCAACGCTTTGAGTTGTTCTGCAATTTCAAAATAATTATCACTGTTGAAAGTTATGTCAGGTGTTGTATGAAATGTATATGCATAAATATTATCAATGTAGGGAAGTAGTAGAATGATGATAAGTATAAGGTACATAGTATATCTTACTAAAGTTTTTGCTATTCTTCCCTGTGTAAAATTGAACATAAGCGTGACAAGCCAACTAACGAGAAAAATAGCTGAAAAATGCAGCAATGCAATGAATCTGAAGGTTTGTAATTCATTAATAATAGGGATATAATTAATAAAGTTAAAGCTCTTCTTCCCTGCAATAAAGAATAAACTAATCAGCAGACAATATATTAAAAACCGTAAGCGAGAATCTTGTCGATGCTCTTTTTTCAAAGTAAAGAGGATTAAACTTCCTAGAACCAGTAAGGTGAGTATTGAAATGTTAACAACACTTCTATAGTCAAATAATTTTCCTGTTATAAAGAATTTTAAAGTTTCAGTAATGCCATAACCATTATTTCTTAAAGGATCATCTAAATTTAATCCACCATAATATTCTTTGTTGATTAAGTAGGGAATAACAAAGAACGAAATACTTATAAGAAATACTATGCCAAAAAGAAGAGATTTCTTCATTAGTTCTTTGGTAATTTTATGCCCAGCAAGTATCAGTATACCCATCGCTAAAATAAGGATAATACCAAGAAACAAATGTGAAGTGAAGGTTAAAAATGAAAACAACAGTGTTTTCCAAAGGAATTCAGGTTTGCTTTCAATAAAATATTGATAGCTATATCCTAATGCTAAAGGCAAGAATAACAGCCCCCAGAGCTGCGAGTATAAGCCAAAGTCAAACATTACTCGATGTTCAATGCCAAAGCCAAATTCTGAGGAAAATAATAAAGAAATCGCTGCAGCAATTACTGCATGGAGTTTTGTGAAATTGAATAACCTTGCAGATTGGTAAATAATTAATGGAAATGATAAGAAGAATAAGAGGATTGAAAGCTTGAATAAAAACAGTAAAGGAATAAAGGTTATGATGTGCACTAATCCTACTGCAAGATAAGGTAATGGGGCATAAAAAAGAAACATAGGAAATCCTAATTGATAAGCATTATCCCACCATGGTTCGCCTTTTAATGATCGTACTGTTTCCTGAAGAAGCTGATAATGAGTGCCGGTATCTCCGCCATTGGGCATAGCGCCTTTGAATACACCGATAACATTAATGAGGTGGAATAAAGTAACTAATGATAGAATGATAATTACTTGTTTTTTTGAGATATACTCTGTTTCCTGGTTATGCATATTTTGAAGAAACATTTATCCTATATAAAATTTTATGCGACAAATTTGAATTGCCCATGAACATATCTTTCCACAGTATCTTCTAATCTTGTTTCTGGTGTCATAGGAATTCGAACTAATTTTCCCTTTCGAGCTGCTTCTGCATCGTAAATTCCGGACATGTGTGGATCTGATGTTAAGGGAGTTCCTCCATTAACAGCATAGCATGTTCTGATCAATACATCATTAGCACTATTCACTGCAGCTCTTACTGCATCTGAAGGTTGAAAGAAAATCTCAGCAGGGTTGTTTCTTTTATCTAAAACTGTAATTCCATTAACCCCAATCAATGATTTATATGTTCCTAATAAAACCATGTAAGCAATTTTAGTTTGGATAACATAATTAGTTAAATCTCTTCCTGTTAAATGTTCAAATTCAGTTGTTCCTTCTAATCCAGCATGGTACGCAAAATCACGAGGAGATTTTACAATTGCTACTTCTATATTACCTACTTTTGTTCTTTCATCACCTAATATCATTCGTAATGTTGCATCAGTTTTTCCACTAAAAAAATAATTACCTTCACTTGGTTCAACAAAAATAGCTTTTATTGTTCCATGCTTATCTGGATAGGTAAAATAAAGTATATTAAAACAGCGTGCATCTGCAAGCATACCATTTGGCAAATAATACGCTGTGTCTTCAGTTGTTCCAATATGTTTAAGAAAATCATCTAATCGTGGCAAATATCTTCCTGCAATCTTTCCTAATTCAGTATGATGCCCATGAATAGATGTTGGTTTAGCAACAAGTGTTTTTGGCGATGCTGCAGATTGATAATTTGGCACATTTGGATCAGTAAATGAAAAGGTAGTACCTATCACTGTTCCTTGTAATCTAGCATCTGCAATTGCCATACCGTTTCTTTGGTCTGCTACAAATTCCATTCTGACATAAGGAGCAGGAAATCCTGATCGCGCACCTAAAACAACCATCGCTTGAATCATGCCTTCATAATCTTCTGTTAAAGGATGATCAATATTTAGGATTTTCATCGTGTTAGAATTACCTTTTCCTCTTAATTCAGCCTGTGGTAAGATAACGACTTCTTGTTCGATTCCATCTCTTTTCAATGCTGTATTGATTACAACATCTCCACCAATGCCATTTAATCCATATTGGTTTCCCGGTGATGCAATTTGCATACCAGCTAAATTAAATAGTACTCGATCAAGATTTGCTTGAATGGCTACATTATCTACTGTTGAACCCGATATTATTAATTCAGTAGGTAACCACATAGCTCCAGAATTTCTACCAAAATGTGCATAAATCACTTTTCCTAATTTTTGGGTTCTTTGAGTCTCTAAATTAGGAACACTTCCAGGTGTAAGAAGAACCTTCATGGTTTCAAAATCTGCCATTCCTGTTAATTCATCTAAAGATATTAATCTTCCCATTGTTACTACCTTTTTAAATATTAAAGCGATATAAGGGAATATTACTAGTATTATAAATCTTACGACGAAATATTGTATTAAATAAGAATATGATGCGGGGGACGTGATTCGAACACGCGAACCCACTAAGGGACTAGCCCCTCAAGCTAGCGGATTTGGCCGCTCTCCCACCCCCGCACGTATCAACTATGTTTTCTCCATTACTTTATATGCGTTTTGTTCCAGTAGCGTTATTGAAAAGCTTGATGTTGCCATCAATACTGCGAAGCTAATTGAAATCAAATTCGAGTACTTTTCGAGGTTCCAGAGAGAAAAGTACCATCTATATAATTTATTTGAAGCTGAGCCGATGGCAACCTTTGCTTTGCAAAGAGAGCTTTTCAATAACGCCGTTCCAGTAAAATATATAAATGGAGTTAAACAACATCAGCTCTATGAACGAAGAAGATTCACTTCTTGATGACAACCATCATGAAAAACATGCTACTCATTTAGGGCTTATCTTTGGCTGGGTTGTTGGTATTCTATTTGCTCTCGCAGGATACAAATTCCTCGAAGCTTCAATTATAGTAGCAATTATATTGTGGGCATTGGCCTTGTTATTGATTCCCCTAACACGCGATATTATTCAAGATAATCTTAAGCTTAAACTTTCAGCAGGGCATACGTTTGCATTTATTATTATTGGTTTTGTTATAGCAGGATATATGTATAACAGCCAAGGACTTGAGAATCCATTAGTTAAAATAATTGACGAAGCGCAAGCAATTCTACCTTTTTCTGATGCAAGCAATGTAGAACAACAAGCTTCAGATAAACAACCAAAAGATGTTGCTGGAGCTGCAACTACAGGACAAACATCAATTTCCCAACAATCTTCTTTGCCCTCAGCTGAACCCCAACAACCGTTATCATCACCATCTTCAGTAGTTACTGTTCCTAATTCTTATAAATATAAATTGGAAAAATCTGGAGTTACATTATATATTGAAGATATTGTTTTTGAGCAGCGCGGCGCAAGTTTTGGCGATATTACTAAAGTTAAATATACCGTAGTTAATAATGTTGGCAAAGCAATTACTCCTGCATTAAAAATGCTGGTATATGAGAAAAATCAGGATCCTAGTGTGTGGGCTAATAAAGTTTTAGACACAATTGCTTCATCAGTCGCAAATGGCAATTCGTTTTCTGAATTAGTGCTTACTAAATTAACTATACCAACAGCAGCAAATGAAAAAATCATTAAGTTCATGCTATATGATAAAACTACTAATTTCACGTATTTAACACTGAGTGATAAAATACAGTTCATGCCACCAGCTCCTATTGGTAATTCTTCATAGCACTTTATACAACCTACTCTTTTTTACTTATTATATCTAGAATATTCTCTTTTAGCATAATTTTTCTTATTTTTCCATGAGGGATAATCTCAATTAATCGCTTTTCTTCCATCTTTTGCAGTGTACGAAATGCTTTAACCCTATTCATAGAAGGCAACCGGGCAATTTCAGCTTGGGTTGTTGTTCCTTTATTATCTACAAGATAATTTAAAATCTGTTTTTCTTCATTATGTAAGAATTGCACTACTATGTCCAGAATACTTTTAGTTTCTTCTTCTTTTTTTTCGATCTGATGGTATAATATATTTGCCCATAAAAAACCAAACGCAACAGCAATAACCACTAAGATAACTAAGATTACGATGTGGTGTTCTATGGCGAATCGAAAGAGATTATTCATGGTGCTAATATTTTCATTTTTCTCAATTATTACAGTCAGCCAAATAACACTCAATATCAAAAAACTCAGTACTATGATACCTATATTTTTATACCATCGTAAGGTAATGTTGCGCATTTTTGAAACCTTTTTATCATGTGTTACAAAAGCATTTATATATTGTTTCAACTAGTGAAACAAGATTGTGATTATGAATGTTATTATAAATATTTTTATTATAGTAACATAAAAAAGCATACTTAAGGTGGTGATTATGGTGAGCAAAACATATATTGGTTTAGGTGCATTAGTAATTTTAGTTTTAGTCATGGTCTTAGTTAACAAAACAGGAACAGGAGGATCTACTAACATACCATCATCTGATCCAAGTACGGTCTCTCCAACATCTTCAGGAGATGAACAAATTGTCCTCTTAGGTCTCGATAATGCAGGTAATTACAAACCTAAAGAGATTGTAGTACAGGCAGGAAAAACAGTTGTTTTAAAAAATGATGGTAGTTTAGGGGGTTGCTCTTTATATCCTATACAACAGGAACTTGGTTTAGCAGGAAATCTTGCGAAGAATAAAGAAGTTAGGTTTGTTCCTCAAAAAAAAGGTAGATTTCCATTTAGCTGTAGTATGGGTATGTATAAAGGGATTATTAAAGTTATTTGAATATTGATAAATAATTGAAGGATACTTATGACATCACTTATTGTTTTTTTATTAGCGGCATTTATTTCAGGAGTACTTACATTTCTTGCTCCTTGCACGTTACCTATTTTACCAGCATATTTTGCGTATGCAACAAATGCACAACAACGCAATATTACTCGAGATACCATCTATTTTGGGTTGGGATTAGCAATTATTTTTACCTTGCTTGGAATAACTGCAGGAAGTTTAGGTAAAGTAGTACTCGGCTATAAGCGAGAGATAGTCTATGTATTTTCTGCATTGTTTATTATATTTGGAGTTATTATCGGATTGGGTTATAAATTACCTCTTCTTTCAAACAATCCAGCAAAGAAAAGATATGCTTCTTTTGGCTTTGGCAGTTTAATTGGTCTTACCTGGAGTGGATGCATTGGACCAGTGTTAGGATTCATGCTGGTCCTAGCAGCTCAGACAGAAACCATAGTAGGGGGAGGATTATTGTTATTTGTTTATAGTTTAGGACTGCTATTTCCTCTGTTTTTATTATCGCTTTATTTTGATAGGTTATCTCCAGAGAGCAAATTCTGGAAATTACTCCAAGGCAGGCTTATCAAACTCACCTTGCTTGGCAAGGAATATACTTTTCATACCACAACTCTAGCAACAGGAATATTATTTATCTTATTAGGTATTTTTTTGCTGATTAATGTTACTGTAGGTATTATTAATTTGTTTCCCCAAATATTTACTAATTGGATTTTTAGTCTCGAAGATAAGCTTGTTACTTTGTTTAACCTAAGTATATAATTATAATGATGAGTGAATGGTTATGAGGTGGCATAGATGAAAGAAACAGAACAAACAGTTGCTTCAGCCCAGCAGCCTCAAAAAGCTCCTGTCGTTGAAGTGAAAAAACATAAAAAACCATTAATAATGGTGAAAAAACAAGGTGGTGTGAGTATGAAAGAAGAAAAAGGAAGTTGTTGTCAAGAACCAAAACAAGGTAAACAAGATTTTACTATGTATTTGCTTGCCTTCCAAGCATTTTTGTTATTAATTCTGGTGATTCAGGTTGGTTCTTTAGCTAAGAGTTTATCAGGGGTAACGGGAAATGCAGCTCAAGATTCTGGAGATACTGTTGTTGCAGCACCTTCTCCAACACCTGCAGCACCAACCGTAAATAAAGATATGAAAGTATTGATGGATGATGATGCAGTTAAAGGAGATAAAAATGCTCCAGTAACTATTGTAGAATGGAGTGATTTTGAATGTCCATTTTGCGGAAGATTTTATCAACAAACACTTCCTTCAATTAATGAAAAATATATTAAAACTGGCAAAGTAAAATTAGTTTATAGGGATTTCCCTCTTGAGTTTCATGCTCAAGCACAAAAAGCAGCAGAAGCAGCTGAATGCGCAGGAGAGCAAAATAAATATTGGGAAATGCATGATAAATTATTTGAAAAAGGAGTCAGTGGCGGAGTATCTTCATTTAAGCAATATGCAAAAGACCTTGGTTTAGACACCAAAAAGTTTGACGACTGTTTAGACACAGGAAAAATGGCAGGTGAAATTGAGAAAGATCTGCAAGATGGCGCCGCAGTTGGAATCAGAGGCACACCGGGGTTTGTAGTTAATGGCCAGCTGGTTTCAGGAGCGCAGCCATTTAGCGCTTTTGAACAAGTTATTGAAGCTGCATTAAAACAATAACTCCGTCAGCAAATAGATCACTCAATGAGGTGAATGAAATGAAGGTCAAAACTTTGTGGACAGTATTTTTTTGTTTTATTATTTTTGTTTTTTTAATAGGTTGTAAGGGAAAAGAAGAACAGCAACCACCAACAATATCAGAAGAAGAAGCGAAAATACCAGCTCCTGAAGTAGCTACGGTTACTACAACTGAGGACTCTGCTTCAAAAAGCCAGGTTAAAGAATTAACAGTTCAAGCATACAACTGGGGTTTTACTGTTGATCCAGTTAAAATCAAGAAAGGTGATACCGTGAAACTAAAATTAGTTGGTGTTTCAGGAACACATGGATTTGCGCTGCCAGAATTTGATGTTAATGCTGGACCAATAGGTGAAGGATCTGAGCAAACAATCGAGTTTGTTGCAGACCAAGCAGGAACATTTACATACTATTGCAATGTACCTTGCGGCAAAGGTCATAAAGAAATGAAAGGCGAACTTGTAGTTGAAGAATAGCTTGAATTGGTGTTATCATGGCTGAGATGAAATGGACTGAAAAGTTTTTTGTTAATAGCAAGTTATACAACTTGCTTTATTCTTATTTTGTTTTAAAAAGGTTGAAGAATTTTGTAGGTAAAGAGTTCATTACGGGAAAAACACTGGAAATTGGCTGCGGTGTTGGCTATACGTCTGCTTTTCTTAAAGATAATTTTGTGGTGAAAGAGTTAGTTTCTCTAGATTATGACCAACAACAAATTGATTTAACAAAAAAGAGGAAACGTGAGGATATTACTTTTGTGCAAGGTGATGCAACCAAGCTTTCTTATCAAGGTAATAGTTTTGATACTGTTGTGCAGTTAATGGCTTGCCATCACATAGCTGGATGGAAAAAAGTTTTACAAGAAACTTTTAGAGTTTTGAAAAAAGACGGCGTTTTTGTATCTATGGATATAGGTAATATTGCTTTTAATAAACTCCTCCATGTTAGTGGCTATGTTGAAGGATTGTTCACTACTGATGAATATTGTCATGAATTAGAACAAATGGGGTTTACTATTGAAAAAATACAGCGTAAAAAAGTGTTTATGATCATTGCACGTAAGCGATAGCAACAATAGTCATTAATAACAGCATTTATTTAAGAACAATCAGGTTGGTCATACCTCTACGTTTTCGTTCAAGAAGCTGCTTTTGTTCCATTTTATCGAGAATTCGAGTAATTTTTACTTTGCTGTAGCCAAATTCTTTAATCATATCACTTTGATAAGCAGAACCTTGTTTCCCGTTGATAAATTCATACACTTTTTTCTCATCTTCATCTAAGGTTGAAATATCAATAGGTTTGAAATTATCGTTCGTAGTAACTTTTCTATCTCTACGTTCATTTTCTGATGAGGGAGTCTTAAAAAACAAATAGGCACCAGTTCCTAAAATGAGTACAGTAACACCAAAAGCAAATAACAAGTACCACGATGCATTGCTTGTATGGGCAGGGCATTGTTCCATGCTAAGATCAGTATTGGCATCAACTGCTTCACAAAGAAAAACATCTTTCTGGTCAATATCAAGTTTTACTGAAATGAGAATAGCGATAATAATAAGCGAAGAGATAATTAATATTGAACCTACATTTCTATAATTGAACTCCATAACTACACGCAACCTCAAATAGTATTTAAATCTTATCGACTTTAGTACGTAATAAGTCTTCTATGGTTTTAGCCCCAGTTCAGCTCAAACATATTATTTCGATTGGATTTTTCTCTCTGGCACTCCGAAAAATCCCCAAAGCGAATTTAAGAAGAGCTTCACAAGAGTAGGCGCTAAAACCCCAGACTTATTACGTACCGACTTTAACTATATATTCAGTGGTAAACATGCTTTCTGACACATATCGTACAAACACCTTTGATAGCTAGACATTCATGGCACTGACATGATGCTTTTCCAGGCAGATAGGCATGTTTCTCTAAACAAGGTGCGCACATAGTTTTAAGCTCCATACATCCTTTACATTGACATTTTTCATCCATAATATCACCGATTCTTAATTATATCTTTGATTATATCTTTAATATTAGTAGATTAGTATTACCTAATATTTTTTTCTCAACTACTCCTCTTTCGACTAATTTTTGTATTGTTCGTGATACCTGCACTTTAGAAAATCCTGATAATGCAACTATTTTGTTTTGCTCGAGATTTTTGTTATTGTCAAGAAGAATTTTAATGATAAGCCGTTCTTCTCTTGGCAATATTTTTAAGATGTTTTCTAATTGCATTTTCGTTAATTTCATTTGAAACATAATAACGACTGTTGCTCCAATAAGCAATGAAATAAAAGAGATCACATACACTATTATGGGAAGCTGCTGATTGGTGTCACTGGTGTAAACACCATTAACTATGGCAAAGAGTATTCCTAATATAAACACTAAACTTAAAGCAGTAATTAGTCGTTTGTTATCTATTTCCATAGTTGTTTCCTGTTTACTTATTCAAGTTCTTTTTTTAATTGTTGATATTGTTTTGATGTTATTTCTCCTTTTGCCAATCTTTTTTTCAAGATTTCATCTGCTGAATCATTATCACTGCATTTTAATCCAAAGATACTGCTGTTTTTTATCAGCCACCAAATAACAATGAAAAACAAGGCTAAAATAAGTATCTGAAACAACCACCAACTGCCCATGTGACCAAATAAACCTGAACTATAGTGCATCATCGTAACCACCTTATTCTGTTAGTATCACTAGTTATATTAATAGTTAATGGCATGCCATTCTCGTATTACTATTTGTTCCTTGTTTGATCTTCGTTGTAATATACTGTTGTGGTTGATACCATTTAAGCTTATCATTGTTATTATAATTCATATTATTCATCATCTGCTGGATAGGAATGTTCATCATATTCCCCATGCTTATTGAATTAGTGTTTGATCCATACATGTTTCTCATATACGATGACATTGTATCCTGACTACCGCCTATCTCGTTCCCATCATATATTCCATGAGCAGATACCGCAGTGCTAATCAATACAACCACAACTAATCCTATGCTCAATCCATATATTGTTTTTTTGTTCATATACATTCTCCGATCATTGCTGACCATAGTATCATAGACTGAAACAAGATAACTATTTTACTGAAACAAGATACGATAATAGGGTAGTTGCACAAAGAAAGCAAACAACGTGATTTTCTAGGTGAAACTAGTTTCACCGTTATTTAAATAAGGTGTTTCAGGAAACTAACTTGTAACATCAATTGTTTCATAGTGATGCAAACAATAAACAATGATGTGAACAATAATCAAATTGGATTAAGGTGAAATCATGGAATGGATGAAAAAAAATCCTAATAAGGTTATGGCGGTCTTGCTGATAGCAACACTATTAGTGGTGACGTTTAACGCGTTTCAATTAAAAGCATTTCAAGGTAAGGTTTCTACGCTAGCATCTCTGGCTGTAGCTGGGGGTGGAAAAACTGCGCAAGGTGGAGGTGCGGAATTGCAGCAATCTCAACCAACTGCTCAAAGTCCTTTACCCGATATAATTCCAAAAGGTGTACCAGCTATTTATGGCAAGGAATTAGGGGTAAGCTTTGATGATGTTAGTTCTTCTAATCAACAAAAGGCAAATGAGGTTATACAAAAACTTGGTGATCTAGATAATACCATTACCTTAACAGGAGCTGATAAAGAACGTTATATTAATGTATTGTACAAAAAAGAAAATGGCATTGCCTGTGAATACTGTTGTGGTGCGCGATCAGTGATTTTTGAAAATGGTGAGCCAGCATGTGGATGCGCACATAGTTATGCTATGCGTGGATTAACGAAGTATTTAATCACAAAACATGGTAAGGAATATACTGATGACCAGCTTCTGGAAGAAGCTGGAAAATGGAAAACGTTGTTTTTCCCCGGTATATTACAACAAAAAGCACAGGTTTTACAGCAAAAAGGAATTGCTTTGAATTATATTAATCTTGCCAGTAATAAATACAGAGGTGCTGAGAAAGGTGCCAGTACTGGCAGCGGATCAGGAATGGTCGGAGGTTGTTGATTATGGATAGTTGTTGTAAAAAAGAATTAGGCAGTCAGTATCTAATGATTGGTTTAATGATCTTTTTATTTTTGTTTTCATTAGGCCAGGCATTTCAGATTGCGGCATTGGATAATGTTGTTGAAAATGGAGCAAGTTCCGGAGTAAGCTTGTTATCCACACCTCTTGCAAGCTCTGGAGCTCCTGCTTCAAAACCTGCTGCTGCGCCAACTATGGTTGGAGGTTGTTAACATGAAAAAAATAATTGTTTTTTTTACTTTTTTATTATTACTGATGGTTGTAGTAACCAGTTGCTCAAAATCTACTCAGCTGCCATCACAAATAAAGGAAATAACTATGTATAAAACACCTATGTGTGGATGCTGTGGGTTGTATAATCAGTATTTGAATAATAAATTTGATGCTCCAGTTAAACTTGTTGAAATGCAGGATATTAATCCTATCAAAGAAAAGTATGGCATTCCTTCAGAAGTTGAGAGTTGCCATACAACAGTTATTGATAATTATTTTATCGAAGGCCATATGCCGCAGGAAGCAATTACTAAACTTTTAACAGAAAAGCCTGAGATTAAAGGGATTGGAATGCCCGGCATGCCGTCGGGAAGTCCAGGAATGCCAGGGAATAAGCAAGGTGATTTTGTTGTTTATGCAGTACAGAAAGATGGCAGCGTTACTGAGTTTATGAGAATTTAGATGGTGCTCTCTGATGAACAAAGCTGCGTTTATTGAAGCATTGAAAAAACATCATCATAAGATATTGATGCTTGTCTGTATTATACCAATTATCATATGGATCATGGTAGGTTTTTCGTCCGGTTTCAAGCAGAGTTATCTGGTGTTGGTGTTTTTGCTTCTTTGTCCCTTAATGCATATCTGGATGATGAAAGAAATGCACAAAGGTAAAGAAACTAAAGATGAAAAAGATTCAAGCAACACTCATACAGAACATAAAGAAGGTGGATCATCATGCCATTAAAAAACTTTTATCAGCAGCATAGGGAGAAGATAGTCATAGTTGTATTTGTTGTATTTACTACAGTCATGCTCTATGTCATGCATCCTGGGTGGTTTACATGAATAGAAAACTTATTTTGTTGCCGTTTGCTTCAATAGCTGGAGCATTTACTCAAATGCCATTTGTTTCAGCGCATTGCCCTCTTTGTACTATTGGCGCTGCTGCGGTAGCTGGCGGAGCAGCATGGATGGGAGTTAATCATGTTGTTATTGGATTATTTATTGGTGCATTTGCTATGTCTCTTGGCTACTGGATAGCTAAACTCATCAAAAAACAATACTTTCCACTTCAATCATTAGTCATTATAGCTTTCTCTTATTTGAGCACTATTATTCCTTTAATTCCTCTGTTGAAAAGTAATTATCCTTTGTTTATTTCGTTGTATGGTGATTATGGAACATGGTTGAATAAAACCTATCTTTTTAATCTGTTTGTTATTGGCAGTCTGTTAGGGGGTCTTATTGTCGTACTTGGACCTTGGTTAAGTAAAAAACTCACCAACTTAAGGTCAGGAAAGATGATACCATACCAAGGAGTTCTGTTAACATTCAGTATGTTATTACTGGTGGGCGTTCTTGTACAACTAGGGATGTAGTATGGACGGCATATTTTATGAATTATTAATTATTGTTGGATTTTTTATTCTTTTGTTAATACTTAAACAATTCCTTCCAAAATCAATGCAGAAATCATTTTGTGTTATTTGTGGAGCTGTTTCATTAACATGGTTTTTGTTATTACTCTTGTTAAACAGCGGTTTATTTACTAATAAAGTAATTATTGCTTTATTGTTAGGGCAGAGCACCGTGGGAATTTATTATTTTATCGAGAAAAAAGTTGCTGAGAGATTTCACGTTTTTCGATTGCCATTTCTTCTTACATTGTTAGTAGTTGCATATATTCTTATTAGTTTTCCTTATAATTTTGTTTTTGAATTTACCATAATATTTAGTTTATGGATTATTTTTATCTTACTGTATTTTTTCAGGCATAATACTTCTTTAAAAAACCTTGTAAAAAAGATTGCACAGTGCTGTAGAAATTGGTGAAATAAATGATTAAAAATATCAAAGAAAAAATTATAGCGAAAACCGGTACTGTTTCAGGCGCAGCAAGTATTTTGGCATCATGGCAGGTTTGTCATAATGTATGTTTGGTATTAGTTGGTTTATTAAGTGTAATAGGAATTACTATAGTTGGTATGCCATTAGCATTCCTGACGAAATATGCTGTTGTGATTTGGAGCATTGCTCTCGTGCTGTTATTGTTAACAGTTTATTTTTATGTTGCTAAAAAATGCATCTCTTTAAAATTAATATTGTTTAATAGCGGATTGTTAATCGCAGGAATTCCTTTTCCATCTTTACAAAAATTTATAAAATTATTTTGGTTGTTAGGTGGAGCCGTTATCCTGATCAGTATTATTTTATTTATTAAAGAGAAATATGAAAAATATAATCCACAACAAAGTCGGAGGCGATGGTAATGGTTTTGTCGAAGAATGAATATCTCATGTATGGAATAGTTTTATTTGGTGTTATAATCTTAGGGATTTTTGTTTATAATTTTTTGTTTACTCCAGAGAACTTGCCGAACACATCAATTTCATCAGCGCTGAGTTTATCAACTATTTCGACAGGTAATACAGATGATGGTAATGTTGCTATTGATTTAACACCTACAAAAATCGAACAAGGAAAATTATTGGTAGATCTGGCAGCAAATACTCATTCCGTTGATTTAAGCCAATTCGATTTGAAACAAATTATAAGCTTGACATTTGATGGAAAATCCATGAAACCAGTAGAGGCTCCAGCATTGTCAGGACATCATGCTAATGGCATTCTTGTTTTTAATGCGGGAGAAGCATTGAAGTCATTCACTATCACTATTGAAGGAATTCCTCAAGAGCAGAGAAGGGTTTATCAATGGTAAACAAGATGATTGTGGATGAATATTATTTTTTATCTAAGGTATAAGACATTATCAACAGTATTTACAATGGATTGAAGAAGGAGGATTATTTGGATTTATAGATAGAATACCTATGAGGATAATAGATTATAAATTAATGTATGGAGAAAGTTTAGGAGCAGTGAGATTAGAGAGGGTATAATTTTTCATGAGACTTATTTTGCTGGGGGGCATTGAACTTTAGCGATGTTTTTCATTTTATTGTCCTCATGTTTCCACTAAAATAACCATGGAAGGTTGTTCCTTTTAAATATAGCGTAGGTATTTGCAATAGTACGATATTGATTAAAAAAAGGTCGAAGGGAAAAAATATCCAAAATAAGAGTGTGCTGAAGCTTAACGTGTAGAGAATAGCATGTATAATTTTGTTTTTTAGCGAATATTGTTCTTTCCATCTTGTTTTTGTTATCATCATCCCGATAGAAATATTGTTATTAAAAATTATGATAATTATCTTGTAAATTAAAAATAGGATTATCACTATTATTTTTTTCATGATAATCGAAATTTCAGAAGTAAAAACCAGAGGAAGTGAAACAACTAAAATAAAACAAACATTGATAGCAGAATTAAGCAACTTTTCAAAAGGTGTTGTTTCGCTCATCTTCTTAATGTATGTACCAAACATAAATTATCATTTCCTGATAAACATACGCTCAGTGTTGCAAGCATTAATCCGAAATCTCGAACAGCTATTTCATTATAGCCGAGACTTATGATGATGCCTACAAGATGGAGTGCTAATAATAAAGCAGCGATTCTTGTGCATAAACCAAGTACTAATAACACGGCTAATATTATCTCAAATATGCCATTAATCATAATTAATACAAGTGGCGGTAATGGTAGTGTAGTTGCAAAGTCTGGTAGATAACCTAAAAATGATGAAGGATCAAATACTTGGTTTAATCCAAACCAGAGAAATACTAATGAAACACCTATTCTTACTAAACAAGGAGCATATTCTTTCCATTTTTCTGTATTGATCATGCCGATATACCTTTTGACAATGGTAGTAGTGTACAATTATACTTACAATCCTTACATTTTGTTTGTAAACAGGTTTCAGGTACGTAGCGATGTTCTGCCGCCCATGATTTCATATTGTCAAATAAATTAAGAAGTTCTTTTCCTTCTTGTGTAATAAAGTATTTTTTTCGTTTATCATCTTCTTTGTTTGTTTTTAAAATTAATTTTATTTTTTCTAATTCATATAATCTCGCAGAGAGAATTTTACCCGTTATATTTTTAAGTTGCTTTCTTAGTTGATTAAATGAGGTTATATTTTCTTCGTTGAGTATTTGTAATATGAGAATATTCCATTTCTTTCCTAATAATTTAGTCAAAGTAAATGGAAGACATTGCATAAGTATCCTTTAAGATACCTACTATTTAAATATTTTCCATTAAACTGCCTGTAATGAGGTGTTGGTTTATGAAACTCAATTCTATTTCAAAGTCTGAACTTGTATTAAGAATCGGTATTTTTGGCAGTTTTCTTGGGCATGGTGTTTTTGCTCTGATGATCAAGAAAAGCTGGATACCTTATCTTACTATTGTTGGTTTTTCAGAACAAACAGCAACGACGTTGCTGTTTTTGATAGGTATAACTGATATTTGCGTAGCACTCTTTGCATTGTTTAAACCATTGAAAATAGTGCTTCTTTGGGCAACTATTTGGGGATTTGCTACTGCACTTATCAGACCAATTGCTGGTGAACCTATTTGGGATTTTGTCGAAAGATCAGCAAATTGGGCAGCACCATTAGCTTTATTAATAATACAAGGATTTCCTCGTAGCTTAAAGGAATTATTTAAAAAGTAAAGATAATCATTGAGGGGGCGTTATTATGAAAAAGACAATGGTATTTTTGTTATTAATTATGTTCTTTGTCGTTGTGAGTTGTAGTAAACAAGAAAGTGATAAGAATCTTAAAGATCAAGGCAAGGAATTTACCATAGGTATTTTAGCCACTTTAACAGGACCAGCTGCTGTTCACGGCACTCATGTTATTCTTGGCGCAGAGAAAGCAGTTGAAGAACTTGCTAATCAAGGAGCAAAAATCAAGCTTGTTGTTGAAGATAATAAAAATGACCCAAAAGAAGCATTAACCGCTTATCATGCTCTTGTTGCTTCAAAACCAGATGTTATTTTTACGACAATGTCAGGAGCATCAGCAGCAATTATTCCTCTTGCTGCGGAAGAAAATATTCCTGTTGTTACTTCTTTAACCTATGCAGATTTTCAGCAGTATAATAATGTGTATCAATATTTTCAGACTCCTGATACCTTAACAAGTATAGCAGTTGATTTTTTTAAGAAAAGTGATATAACAAAAGTTGGTTTGCTCAGCCAAAATATTGAGGCAGGCCATGCTTTAATGGACATTGCTCAGAAGAAATTTGGTGAACAAGGAATTACCGTTACAGGAATAGAATATTATCTTCCAACAGATACTGATCATAAAACTGTTATTACAAAACTTGCTGCTCAACAACCAGAAGCAGTCTATGTTTTTGACCTACGACCAGATACCATTGTTAAAGAACTTAAAGAACAATATTCAGGCATTATTGTTTTTACTGATACTCCTGTTGCAACTAATCAGCATAAAACTGTTCCAACACTAGAAGGTGTTTATGCTGCAGCACCTTTGTTTATGATTGAAGGAACTGACCAAAATAAACGTTTCGAGAATTTATTTGCAAAAACTGATGCAAATGCTGAAGCAGGATTTGGTTATGATGTTATCAAACTGATCTGGCAAAGTCATCTTAAGGGTGATCTACCTAAGTCTATTCTTAATCTCAGTAATTTTGAAGGTTTAGCAGGGGATATTGATGTTAGAAATTCTCGAAGACCATTATTACCCATGGTGATGGTAAAAATACAAGATAAACAACTTGTTAAAGAATAGTTTAGATTCAATTTCTTATCTTATTTTCTTCCAGGTATTTCCTGTATCAAGACTTTTATAAATACTATTGTCTTTTGTAGCAAGATACACTATTCCAGGGTTATTACTATCAAAGGTTATGTGTAATACTATGTCATTATCAAATAACGAATTCTTTTTCCATGTTTTACCACCATCAGTACTTTTTGCCAACCCTAATAGTTTTGAAAAAGAGAGCATAATATTTGGATCTTTTGTATGGATTGCAAGTGCAACTACCATGTTGTTTTGAAATTGCTCAGATGCTGATACCCACGAATAACCTTTATCATCACTAACCATTAACCCATCTACAGTGCCTGCATATATTCTACTCTCGTTTATGGGATCTCCTGCCAACACAAATACCAAAGGAAGGTTAGCTTTCAATAAATTCCATGCTTTTCCTTGGTCATTACTTTGTTGAAGTGCTCCATTATACCATCCAGAGATACTATTTGGATTTGCAGGATGAACCACCATCACATGAAAATCAACAGGACCATTAACTCCATCAGAAATCTTCTTCCAGGTATGACCTTGATCATCTGATCTTTGAAATCCTAAGTTTCCTCCAGATTCAGGATGACCACTGCGGTAAAATACGTTTGCATTCTTAGGATCAAGAGAAAAACCCATAAAATCATCTTCACTCTCTCCTATTTTATATAATCCCGTGTCATTTATTAGTACATATAATCCATGGTGTGTTGCAATGTATAATTTAGAGCTATCTTCCTTGTCAACAGCTATTCCATGAATATGGGAAATTGAATTTACTTGCTTTAAATTTACATCACTATCATTATCGTTTTTTTGTAGTAATATTGTTACTATAATGGCTAAGACAACTATAAGACTAAGAATGGTAACTATTGTTTTATTCATTTTTCACCTCTTAGTTTTACCCATAATCTGTTTTTTATTATATTCTTTTCATTCTTAACAACAATGAATTTGAGACAACTGAAACGCTGCTTAATGCCATTGCGCCTCCGGCAATCATGGGATTTAATAATCCCAGCGCAGCAATGGGAATGCCTGCAGTGTTATAAAAAAAAGCCCAAAACATATTTTGCTTTATTTTTGCCATAGTCAATTTACTTAAGCGTATTGCTCGTGCAACATCGCGCAAATCATTCCTCATTAACACTATATTGCCTGTTTCCATAGCTACATCAGTGCCAGAACCCATGGCAATGCCAATATTTGCCTGCGCAATAGCTGGAGCATCGTTAATGCCATCGCCAACCATGGCAACTTTTCCTTTTCTCTGAAGTTTTTTTACATAATTTGCTTTATCTTCAGGCAAAACTTCAGCAAACACATTCCTTATACCAGCTTGTTTTGCTATTGCTTGGGCAGTTCTTTCATTGTCGCCAGTAATCATAAATACCTTTATCTTCATTCTTTCTAAAGCAGCAACAGCATGCTGAGATGTTTCTTTTATAGTATCAGCGACAGCAATAATGCCTATCACTTTTTTGCCTTTTGCTAAAATCATTGCAGTTTTTCCTTCATCTTCTAATCCAGTAAGCCTATCAATATATTGATTGAAATTTATATTAAATTTTTTCATCAGTTTATTGTTGCCAAAATAATATTTCTCTTGACCAATATTTGCCATAACACCATGTCCTGGAATTGCTTTGAAATGACTAGGTTTTTTCAATGCCATATGTTGCTCTTTTGCCTTTTTTACTATTGCTTCAGCTAAAGGATGTTCAGATAATTTTTCAATTGAAGCAGCATCTTCCAAAACTTTTTTTTCAGTGCTATTGTTGAGAGTTATAATATCGGTAATTTCAGGCGTTCCGTTCGTTATGGTCCCAGTCTTATCAAAAATAACAAATTTTATTTTATGGGCAGTTTCCAGCGCGCCTCCACCTTTAATCAAAATACCTTTTCTTGCACCCATACCAGTGCCAATCATAATTGCTGTTGGTGTTGCCAATCCAAGGGTGCAAGGGCAAGCAATTACTAACACCGCAACAGCTGTTAATAACGCAAAAGAAAATTGCTTTTCTATTCCCAAATACCAAGCGAAAAAGGTGATAAAAGCAATCACAATAACACTTGGTACAAAATAGGCGGAAATAATATCTGCAAACCGCTGAATAGGGGCTTTTTTTGTTTGCGCTTCTTCAATTAATTTAACAATATGCGCGAGTGTCGTATCAGCTCCAACTTTTTCAGCTTTAAAAGTGAAGCTTCCAGTCTTATTCATGGTTGCGCCAATGACATGGTCTCCTTTCTTCTTCTCAACAGGAATGCTTTCGCCAGTAATCATGCTTTCATTTACCGCAGAATGACCGTCAAGTACGATCCCATCAACAGGGATTTTTTCACCTGGTTTTACGAGAATACTATCTCCTACAATAACTTCATCAACAGGAATTTTCATCTCTTTGCCATTTCTTATAACCGTTGCAATTTTCGGTGATAAACTCATTAATTTTCGTATTGCCTCAGAAGTTTTACCTTTAGCTATAGCTTCAAGCAATTTTCCCATTAAAATGAAGGTGATTAATATAGCGGCAATTTCAAAATATTGACCTTGTTCTGGTAGAAACAAAATAACATACACACTATAAAAATAGGCTGCACTGGTGCCGATTGCGACAAGAGTATCCATATTGGCGCTTTTGTTTTTCAAAGCTTGCCATGTTCCTTTATAAAATTCCCATCCTGAAAAAAACTGCACCGGCGTTGCAAGAATCCATAGCATATATTCTTTATAAGGGAGTTCGATATTAAACCATCCCAACACCATAGCAATGATAAATGCAGGAATAGTGAAGAGTAAACTGAAGTAGAATTTACTTTTTAAATGATTAATTTCTTCCTTCCTTTTTTTTGCTTCAGTATCAGCGCTGCTTTTTCCAGTCGTTACTGATGCTTTATAGCCTCTTTTAGAGATTGCTTCTGCTATTTGTTGTTCAGTTATTTTGTTTGGATCAAAGTAAACTGAGGCTTTTTCTGTTGCAAGATTTACTACGGGATTTTGTATGCCTTCTAGTTTTTTTAATCCTCGTTCAATAACACTGACACAACTCTGGCAGGTCATTCCTTGAATGCTAAACTCTGCTTTTTTAACATGCATCTTTATTTTTTCAGATTTTTCTTGTTCCATGTTATCCACCTATAAATACTGATGGCGGCGCATAGAGCATGACGCCAGTTAATAGTAATAAGACTATGCTGCAGTTGATAAAAAAATCCCCTAATTGCATCGGCTGGCGAATAATATTTTCATTATCCTCAACAGCCTCTTCATAAATCATATATGATAATCCAAAGAGAACTAACATGTTTAATGCTATAAAAAAAGGCATAAACCACACTAAATGATCATTAAACATCATTAAACTTATCATTGGTCCCATAGTGCCGCCCATAACCCCAGCCATAAGCCCTTCCATTAATCCCATGATGCCGCAGCATTTTCCACAATATGCTCCAATCCCTGCGCCAAGGAGCATTCCGGTTAATGCGCCAATAAAAAAACCATTTGTTGCGCCAATAATAGAACCAATCAGTAGCCCAGATTGCATACCAATAGTCATGCCAATCATCATGCCAATCATACAAGTGTATTGTGTTTTGTATGCTTTAATATGCCAGATTGCTCCGCCTAAAGTTGCTATAGATATTGCAAGATACAACAACCACACTCCATAGGTTGTCAAGAATTCAGTATTTGTTTTATGTTTGTAAAAAACAACAATACCTTCGATAAATAACATAAGTACAAAGGTAATGCTGATATTTTTTAACATTAAATATTCTACTTCATATTTCTTTTTATCCTTCAAAAATTCTTTTGCCCGCTCAGTTATCGTTTTTCTTTTTTCTTCGCCAAGAATTGCGCGATAACCTTTGTCTTTGATCGTTTGCGTAATATTTTCAAGTTTTATTAATGTTTCATCAAAGGTTACATCAATATAACGATCTTTTATAATGACATTTTCAATACCCTGTAATTTACTGAATGCATTGGTTAAGACTTTTACACAACTCTCACAGGTAATATCAGGGCAATATATTCTTTGTTTCATAGCTTACACCGATGTTATACATTTATATCCTCTTTACTTTATAGCTGCCTTCTTTTTCAATAGCTTCTATAATCTTTTGTTGATCCAACGTAGTATTGACGATTATCCTGCCTTGTTTCTTTTTTTCATCTACTTCAATAGAGACTACATTAGCTCCAAGCTCTTCTAAAGAATCTTGCACCAGCATCTTGCAGCTTTTACAGTGCATTCCTTCAACCTGGAATTTCATTAATGACATGCTGTCACCCCTAATTGCGCTATATGTTTTAATGCTTTCTTTTCAACGACATGTTTACAATACATATCTATATGTGTTTGCATTAACATGAATAATGGTTTTATTGTTTTGGCATTTATTGAGTAAATTCGTTCTTTGCCTTTTTGTTCAACAGTCACAAAACCGCATTCTTCTAATCTTCGCAAGCTATGTGAGATAGTAGATTGGTCATATTTTAATTTTTGCTGTAGATTAGTAACATTGCTTTTGTCCCTGATGAGTAACTCAATTAGTTCCAATCGTACTTGATTAGCTAATGTCCCAAAAAATTGTTGATAAGGCTGTTTTAAAGCTGTTTTCATTCTTTATGTTCTCATCTTGTTATGATATGTTATTAATGACATATGTAATTGATACCATATATATAAATATTGTTGTTTTTGACCAAGTTTTATCTTTATTCTATATAAGAACAAGCTATCCATTCAAATTCTCCCGTTACAGGATTTTTTATAAAGCAGTTTGATTCTCCTATTAAACCTCTGCATAGTGTTATGGTTTTATTATCTTCTAAGTAAGGTAATGATTCCTTGCCATAACATCTACAGTCTTTGAGGGTAGTATCACTTTGTATGTTACATGAGTTGGTATTTCTCGAGAATAATACTAATATCAAGAGAAATATTAAAAAACTTATCATAAGGATTTTCTTTGTTGAAGCTTTTAGCTTGAGGATATAATCACCGATCAGAACTAATGCGTATATAATAAAAAACAATCCCAACAACGCAAAAAAGAATTTTACTACAAAGATTTCCCTTACTAGTGCTGGAAGCATGTCTCTTAAGAGAAAAATAAAAGCTGTACTTAAACTAATAAAGATTGTCGTCCAGAGAGATTCGTTTTCCTCCATATATATTATCTATATATAAGTAATATATAGTTTTTGTTTTTTATAGTAGGTTAATTGCTACTGCCAATATTTAAAAATGCAACTTGATTTCTTCAGGTAATGCATCAACGATATTTTGAAGCAACTAAGCGGAGATTAACTGATGTAGTAAAACCACCCCACAATACAAGTCTTGTTCCTGAGGCGTTTATGATAGCGGCTGAAATTGATCTTTTTTCAACAGGTCGTTATAAACAGCAATTTGCACATCCTGAACAACGACGTTATGAACATTTTCGTTATGTACACGAAGATCATGGAGGAAATTTTGAAGAATTACCCGTAAGAGTTGGTACAACTACATTAGACCTTGTACAAAAAGGTCAAGAATCTAATCTCGAGTCAGTGGTACTTATACATTCATCAACACCAGAAACTTCTTCCGGGCGATTACCTACTGGGCAACGACATGACACCATGGGTGGAAGAGATTTACTTTATGTTCTTCTTCATAATAATGGAGTTATTTCAGTGGTTTACTTTAACCAACCTCAAGCAATTGCCCTGAGTTGGTATCCAACCTCTCAACAAGGATTTGGAAGATTTTCTTATCCACCAAATGTTGATTATGTCTTGCCTCCATTAGTTCAAGCCTTACGTCATGGCAACCTCCAAGATTATCTTCGAGAACCAACCTTCAGAGCAATGCCACGTTTTGTTGAATTGTTCATGGATGTTTATAGATTACAGTTGGAGTAGTTTTTATGAATTTTTTAAAAAAAAAATAAGGTGTACATGTACTTGATTAGGTTAGTAACTACTCTTCTTTAAATCTAAATCTTTTCTTACTTTATCATAATATTTATGATCTCCAAGATGAAATTCTATGTATATTTGGTTTTTGACTTTCACTAATAGAATTCTATATTCTGTATTTCCTACACTAAAAGGATAGCGAAAAGTTAGTAGTTGGTTAACAGTCCATTCTTTGTATACTTTGTTGGAACCAATAAATATAGGTTGAATCTTTCTCTTTATTATTTCACTGAGCCAATTATAGATTTTTTCAGCTTTTACGTCAGTAAGTTGTTTAACAATCTGATCAAAATCATTACCTAAAAATTCTATTTCATAATTTTGAGTTATAATTTCTTGTATCTTTGTTTTAAAATATTCACTATCAACCATTGGCTAAACCCCTTGTGATGTTATGAACTAATCCATATAAATAATCTTGTGCTTTGTACTCTCGTAAATCTTTATAATTACTTGCCTGTGTGTAGAAAAATCGTTTAATGTAGGATGGTTCAGCGTTGGTTTTTACTATATTTGGAAGCTCTTGTTTAAGATATGATAAAACTTCATCAGTTTTCTTAAATTGTTTTATCTTTTTTGATAATTGATAAGAATCAAGAATATTTTTTGTTTTAAAATATTCAGTATATAGAACTAAAAAACGCAGTTCTTTTTGAAAGGTTTTTTGATTGTTTAATATTGTAGGAATTGCCTCATTAATAACGTCCCAAAAGTCTGTTAAAGTAACTTTCAACGGTCTTATTGGAAGAATATTTTTTGCTATGCAACTTTTAGCAATGGAATGATAAAATAAAGAATAAAGATCATTAAAATCAATAATAGTTATTTTTATCTTCTTATTCTTTATTTCTAGTTTTTTCTTTGTTCTACTTACTACAAACACATCAATATCCTTATACTTTTCTTGAAATAAGAACGAGCCTGTAATAAAACAATAGTTAGTAGGAATGCTATTTAAGATTGATTCTCCTTGTATTATCCGTTCTTTCATGATGGTGTTATTATGCGGGTTGTAGATGATCATAATGTTACTTATTTTATACAAGTATTTAAATTTTACTGTTATTTTTAGTATTTTGTTTGAAAAAGGTACTATCTGACAAACTATTTTCTTACTTTAATAAGGATATTACCACAATATTTATATATCTATTGTATATACTATGGATATATGACAACTGATATGATTACTTTAAAGTTAGATCGCATTTTTTTGAAAGAGGTAGATTCTGTTGTTAAGGAATTTGGATTTCAAAATAGGACTGAATTTATCCGCAATGCTTTGCGGGAAAAGCTTGATGAAGCAAAAATGAAAAAAGCAATTTTAGAACTATCATCGTTAAAAGGCGTTGCCAAGAAAAAGATTTCAGTTGAACAATATGAACACATAAGAAAAACAGCGTTTGATTCATTATAATAATTCTTCTGGTTTGTAATGGTTTGAAATATCTTTTAAATAATTGAAATCTTTATCGCGTGTTATTAAAATGAGATTATTATCTCTTGCAATGATAGCATGAAGGACATCACCTGGCGGCAAGTTTCTTTCTCTGGCGATTTTTCTTGCTTCATTTCTCTGGTTTTCTGTTGAGATCATCTTTTCGATGTTTTTTTCAAACGGTTTTATCATTCCTTTTACTTCAGGCATAGAATAATATCCTTCAAGTTCTCGTATCAAAATATCGGTTATTATTAAAGTATGTTCTTTAGCTTTTATCAAACTAAATAATTGCAATGCAAAATCTCCTAATGGTTCATTATTGTAACCTTTTCTATCTTCATAAATATCCATCCAAATTGAAGTATCTACATAGTATCTTTTAGTCATACTTGTTTTGTTGCAATGTTTATTAATAAATTTAGTGATTGCCGTCGGAAATGTTTCGGAATAGATGGAAGGTTTGCGGAGAAATGATCATATCTATTTTCACTTTTTGCAGTTCTTCTCATGTTTTTCTGCATCTTCTAAAGTTGTGTGCTCCTTTAAACAATACTCGCATTTGTAAACTCTTTTTCTGATGGGACTAATACTCATAATGTTTCCACAACCCGTACACCTTTTCTTTTCAGTCTTTAAATTCTCAACATCAAATCGTAAGATTAACTCTGTTAAACATTTTGGGCATTTAGTTTTTATTGTTTTATATTTCTCACCTTTTTTGATGGTATGTTCTTCAGAAATTCTAAGGATATTTTTATCTTTGTTTGCATCTTTTTCTATTCTTTTATTTGTACTCCAAAATATAACTCCTACAATTATAAGTAAGATCAAACCTGTTAATGTAAATGCATTAGATCCAAATATTAATCCAAAAATAACCCATATTCCTAAAAAAATTATCACGCTTAACATGGTCAGCTTCATCGTTTCTTCAGGCGTATTTTCTTTATGTATAAATTGAGTTAAAATTTTATAATTATTTGTGTTATGTATTTTATTTTTGCAACTAGGACAGGAAGCTGGAATTTTAGAATATCTAGTTTCCCAGACATAACTGCACAAGTTACATACTAATTTATATCCAGTAATCGTTTCTATTGGCATACGTTAAGATTTAGCTTATACTTTATAAATGATACTATCATTTAGATGAATTAACTAATTCATTTAAAAAATCTTGATTTGGTTCTCTTACTTTAATTCCCAATTGTTCAATAGCTTCTTTTTTTCCATTCACAATAAAATCATTGCTATTTTTTGTCAAAAAATAATCACACTTATGAATTATTGCGGTTTCAAGGAGCCAAAGATCAAAGAAATCATTGCTATCAATCTTTGGTTTTCCAAATATCTTTGCTAATTCCGCGATTATTTTTTCATCACTAAAAACACAATTGTCAAAAGTAGAGATATCAAATCTCCCACCTTCCAAGATTTTTTCTTTATTATTAATTATTTTTAGGTATGTGTTTCTAAAGGTTTCAATTTGATTTGTTAATATTTGTTCTTTTTCATTAACTGTTGATGTAATTAATTTGATTTTACCTAATCCTTCTAATTCATCTAACTTATTAAGAATTAAATCCTTTTTCTTAACATTCAAGCATCCAGTATCCAAGGCTATCTTTATCATTTTAATTATTTTTCATGTTTAATTAATTTTAATATTAAAAATTAAAAAAAATACGCCACAGCCCAGCTTAGGACTTGGTGGGTGTAATCGCCATCGCTGAATTCTTATTACTTGCCTCCTTAAATTTGTTTAAATTATTTAAAATATAAGCCTTTGCATAACATTCTAAGTAGTTATTTAACTTATTTGATTCTAAATCTAAAGCTCTAAATATATTCAATAAATTTTTTGAATGACTTGGATCCTTCTTGAATTTATCTATACTAACTATTAATGAACTTATTGAAAATGACATCAGGAATATTATTGAAGAAAATGCTTCTGGAATTTTATTCACTCTAAAATTATCTTGAATTGTTTTTACCACTACTTTAAACCTATTTGGATTAAATAAATAAATCGCTAATATATGTGGTTGGAGAATAAACCATTTTTTAACGTCATTTAATTGCATTTGATTACATTCTTTTTCAAGCTTTTTTATTTTCTTTATATCATATCCTAAATCGAAATTCATACTTAATATTTTAATAATTTCTTTAAAATAATCATCAATTATTTTTTGATTATCAAAATAATAATCTGAATTAATAAAAAAATTAAAATTATCTATTGTAAAAAATATAAGTAAGAGTCTCCTAAATGTAGTTTCATCATTCTTTATTTTAAATACTAAAATCTGCCTATACTTTCTATCTCCCTTTGGTCTATTTTTTTTATCTTTGAACTTAAATTCACCTATTTTGATGAACCCTTTTGATTCTAATGTTCTTGCTGTTTTCGAAATATTTCCTCGATTACTCTGAAAGATTATTTTTGATCCATTCTTTAATTTGCAAATTTCATCATTGATATCTTGTTCCCTATATTGAGTACTATAAACAAGATTAAAATTGAGATATCCATTTTCAGGATTGAGATTTGAACTGATAATCTTCTTAAAATCCTTACTATATTTTTGATATTCTTTAATTCTATGTTTATAATTAAGTAAACACTTTATCAAACTGAGTTCATCTTCTCCTATTAAATCTGGATCAATTGTTACCATAATAATGATTATGATCATAACTACTATTTAAAAGTTCCTATTTAATCTGTCCATATTTAATATGGACTTTCTTCTATTAAATTTCTTTATTTAATAACTACCTCAGTCATTGTTATCTATGATGATTAAACTAAAACCGCGAACAATATTATCTCAAAATTATTCATTTATGATTACCTTGCCACATGTATGGTTAGAACATCATCAATTGAACAAGCAAAGCAAGGTTTTGCTTTCTATGGGGGTGGAGGGTGAATTAATAATCTCACCAATAAAATGAAAATGGTGTTAGTGCAGTTAGATAAATCATTAGAATCTCAATTTCCCAAAGAGTTGAAATGGATTAGGCAATTTTATTTTCAACAATTGGATAATATGGAGGACAAATAAAATGGTAAATGAAAAACAAGTGGATGGTGCAGATAAAATTCAAGAATTTACACAATATGAAGTCAAAAAGACAGCTGAAAAAATCTCGCAAAAATGCAGGGATTTGGGTGTAATCTGCGGTAAAATTATTTTAGATTATAACATTGAGGAAGGAAAAGAATTGATTAAAAAATATGATATTAAAGCAGTACCTTTTTACGTATATAGTGGTGAAATTAAAGAAGCAGTAAACTTTGCAAAAATTGAACAAGCACTTGTTGAAAAAGAGGGTACATATTATATCAATCCTAAAGTAGGAGTTTCAGTTAAGATTTTGCAGCCTCCTGGCACAAACAAAGATCATGTAAGAGGAAAAGCAGACGCTTCAGTAACTATCATTGAATGGGCTGATTTCCAATGTCCATTTTGTGGAAGATGGTATGAAGATACTTTACCCTATCTTCAAAAGGAATATATTACAACGGGTAAAGTAAAATTAGTCTTCAAGCATTTTCCATTAAATTTTCATGAAAACGCCCAAAAGGCAGCAGAAGCAGCAGAATGTGCTGGAGAGCAGGGTAAATTTTGGGAAATGCATGACTTATTGTTTGAGAATCAAAACGCTTTAGTGATTGTAGATCTTAAAAATTATGGTAGAGAACTTGGTTTAATTGAAAATGAATTCAATGATTGTTTAAATTCTGGGAAAATGGCTTCAAAAGTGAAGAAAGATATGCAAGAGGGTAATGTTCTTGATGTTAAAGGTACACCAGCGTTTTTAATTAATGATGTCTTTGTAAGTGGTGCTTTACCTTATGAACACTTTGAAAAGCTAATAAATGAGGAGTTACAATGACTACACTTAAAACAACTACAGGAAAGTTAGTAGATAAAGAATTACTTATGAGAAAAATTAATAGGAACTACCTGATGGTCTATATATTAGTTCCATGTGGTTTAATTTCAATGTATTTTGGAATAACTACTACTAATGAATCCTTAAGCTTAGCTTTAGGTGGCATAGCCGGAGCTGTTTTACTCTCTGGAGCATTTTTAGAGATAGCTACTAAAATTATAGAGAAAAAAGCAATAAAGGGCGAGAAAATTTCAGAGTGGTTGCTTGATAGAATTTAGTGTTTTATTAGTAAAATATAACTTATCCATAAATTTATGGTATAATCTTTATTTTATTGATTAAATATTTTATTTATTTTTGAAAAACAAAAGACATTTATGTTTGAGAGAATTTCTTTCTTTATGGATAGATCCTTTAAAGAGGAATTAAACTTGTCATTTTGGAGAAGACTTACAGGTAGGCAGGATCCTACCTTATTAAGAAAGATAACTTCAATTTTACTTGCTGCTTTTTTTCTATTTTTGACTTTTTACTTAGGTTTTTATTTTAATATATGGATGACTGATTATGATGTAAATGCAAATTTTGAGCCTTATATCAAAGATAAATTATTTCTACCAATTATCATCACTAATGGACCAAAAGAAGTTACAAATGCTTCAATAAGTATTAAAACATGCTATATGGATAACTATGAAGAATATTCTATTGGGAGACTTATAGAAGGGCAAGAATACAATATTGAATTTGTTGATAATGAAACTGTCTATGTCTTAGGAGATTTATATACTCAAACAAATTTTCAGTGTAATCCAACAAATATTAGTACTGGTGCTCAATGTTGGATAAAAACTTATAAGGTTGATGGTATGTTATATATTCCAGAACAACAATGCAAAAAATACAAATGTGGGTATTGTTCTTATGAACTGCTATTTATTTCTAACCAATTATCTAAAAATTTCTCGGGAAGCTTCCCAGCCCCAGTTGAAATACCTGAATTTACCATGAAAGTAAGCCAAAATAGAGTAATAGATTCAAATTCTACACTCGAGGAATATGCTGCCATAGGATTAAGTATTTTTAGTTATAGAGATCTTTGCCTTTTAAATGCGTTTGATAATCAAACCTTATGTAATCAAATACTTGAAGGTGATAGTATTGAACAAAGACGATAAAAAATTTATTATTCAAGTTAATTTATCAAATAGGGATTCATTAATCTCTATGGCAAATATACTTTTCTCATCTGCTTTATCATATATTACAATAATTATTGCTTTGTACACTGCATTGATCTCTCTTAATAACGGATTTAGCGACATCAATATTATCATTGGTGTTTTTCTCTGTTTAATATCTGTACCTTATCTTAGATGGTCTTTTGTTAAATACCATCAATGTATGAAAAATGCAAAAATATTTAATAAACAGTATCAGAAATATTATTTTGAATTGTATCCAGATTTAAAGAATCAACTTCATTAAGTAATCAAATAAACGGTCGTTTATTTGAAATTTCTTTTTTTATCTTAAAATGTTTAATATTATACAATAGGCATTTATTTGATATTTACTTTAATGTTGCCATTACAGTGTTTATTTCAAAATGCCTATAAAATCCTTGTTTTATTAAAAGAGTATCTATTGAGACTATTGGTTCATCTATTATTTTAATTTCTATCTTTTCATCTTTGTCCATTTGTATCCCTCTGAAAAAACAACTCTTTTAATCTATTACTATTAGAGATGTTTTTATTTATAATACTTTCTGCCTCTTCTCTTGAAAGCTCTTTACATTTCTCTGATTGAATAATAGCTATTTGAACGGGTCCGCCTACTTTTGCATCTTGAGTTGCAGTTTCTGTTATGATATAAGCTAATAAATGTTTTAATTGTTCTGTATTCATTTCAGGCGAATAAAGCCTATTCATTAGATATAACGCATATTGTGGAACACCTTGCAACCCAAAACCATAATTGTGTAACATTGGAGCAAAATCATATACACTTAATAATGAATAGATCTTAGGAATAGTATATTTATTATTGTGGTCTAAATCATATCCTCCAATAATTATTCCTAAAACAGGTCTTACAAAAGCAGGGTTTTGAGGATGAGGTAATGGAGGATATTTCAAAAACCATTCATCGTATCTTTGTTTAAATTTTTTCCTTGAAAATTCCATAACTTCTGTAACACTTTTTATATTAGCTTGCTTTAAATCATTAACAATTTCTTGGATTATAGTTTCTCCAATTTCAGCAGAACCAGAAGCTAATAACACTGCATTTTCATTCAATTTGACTACCTTTTTCATAGTATCATTTTGTGCGGTAAGATTTTGAGGGTCTCCAAATGTTCCTCTACTATCAGAAGCTAAAACCATCCCATCTATAGCCTTTGCACAAACTATTAAAGTCATAAAACTGGAATTTTCTCCCTATTTATATTTGTTTCTAACTTATTTTTATCATTTTTCATTATATCTTAAATAATATCCTCCTTTCTTTCTAACTTTTTTATCCTTACTCCCTTCAGGTCTACCAAGTATTTTTCCTTGCCTTCTTGCTCTTTCTAGCCCTGCAAGTGTTCTTTCTCTGATTATTGATCGTTCTAATTCTGCAAATGCAAACAATATTTGTGCGAAGAACTTGCCATTAGCACTGCTAATGTCTATGTTGTCTTTCAAAGATATAAAAACAATATTTTTCTTAATGAATTCATCCATCTCTAATGAAGCTTCTGAAACACTTCTTGCCCACCTGTCAAGCTTCCAAACCAGAATCCCATCAAATTCTTTATATCTTAATTTTTGTATTATTTCATATTTAATAGGTCTTGTTTTTCTTGTGCTTTCTTTCTCTTCAAATAGTTCATATTTCCAATCCATTCTTTTAGCATATTCTTCTAATTGTATTCTCTGATTTTCAGGATTTTGATCTATTTTGCTTGTTCTACAATAGATAGCGATTTTCACTGGCTTGCACCCTTGACTTTATCTTTGAATTTATTAAATGCTTCCAACAATTCTGGATTCTTTGAAATTTCCATCAATAACTGAATACTTTTATCCATTTCATTCTTCATTAATTCTTGATCTTGCAAAACAATATCTACGCTCATTGCTCTTCCACATTTTTGGCAATATCTACAGATATTATCATTAATTGCACCACAAGCACACTTCTTTGGAAGTCTTTGTTCTTCCTTATCATTACTTTTTATTCCCTTAATGTGTAGGTATGCATCTTCTAATTGTTCAGCGCATAAATGTACATAATTTCTGACTTGTCTACTTCCAAGTGTCCAGCCCATAAATCTGCACAGTAATTGTTCAGTTAGTTTTGGTGCTAACAAACTTGCCCTAGAATGCCTAAACCAATGCATGTTTTTTCTCTTTCTAACTCCTGCTCTTTGAAAGCACCTATCAATTAGTTTTTGTACCCCTCTATGTTGCATCGGCTCTAATTTTCTATTTGTGCTTTCTGTTAACCAAACGTATGCATTTTCATTATTCTTGAAAGGATGAAATTCTAGATATTGCGCTAAATACGGTATTGAATCAACAATTGGGATTTTTCTTAATCCTGTTTTTCCGTCTACCACAATTTTAGAACAATTTTCATTAATTATGCAATCTTTTATTTGCATTCCAAGAAGTTCAGCAGCTCTTATTCCAGTTTCATGTAATAATTTTACTATCGCTCTTTCTTTTGGAGTGCTACATCCTTTCTGAATAATTGCATTAATATCTTCGTCTATTATAATTGTAGTTGGATCTATTCTTTCTCTTTTGTAAGAAATCTTGATATCTTCTTCAAGAAACTCATAAAATTGGATAGCTTCCATTCTTTCAGTTTTATCATCACTATAAATTCTAGCATCGTTCTTTTTCAAAAACTTGTAAAATTGCTTGATTGTTCTTCGATAATCTGCTTTTGTTGCTTCAGAATAGGCCGTTTGCCGATTAAATTCAGCAACAATACTCTGAATATCCTTTTGTGTTGCTTTATCGAAATCTTTTGCTAATAATAAAGAAATCTTTCTTAATTCGCTTGATAGTTTAGTTACACGCAAGTCTTTTGTTCCTGTTGAATAAAGGTAATTATGAAACTCTGTAATTAAATCCTTGTTTTTAGGGCTTGTTTTCCAAGCTTTTAGCAATTTTAGCTCCCTTTCATAAATACCTTCTCGCCATTTCCCATAGATATGTAGTCTTTTAGTTTCCATTTTTATATTTCATAAGAATTAGCGAATATAAAAAACTGTGAATACAAGCCAATACCCATTTGTATTAAATATGGCATGGCTTTGTACCCAACAGGTTAAACGCCACAGCCCGGATTTGAACCGGGAATTCCTTGCGGAAACTGGATCATTGCGTGGAATCTGTTTTCATTTCTTGCTTACGCGTAATCAAACAGAGGCTAGACCTAGCAATCTTGCGTCACCCTATGCCTTAGCTTCAGGTGTCAGCGCAGTACCAGGTTGTGCCACTGTGGCATTAAATTATCAAGAACTCTCAATGCTTTTTAAAGGTTATGGAACAGATAGTCCTCTATTTTTTAACCAGAAATAGACTAGAATAACTATTAAAATAACTAATAGTACTGTTATAACATCAATAGTCACTTTTTTATTTTTTTTTGGCATTTTGCATCTCTTTTAATTGTTCTTTTATTCTTTGTAGTTCGTATTGTGTATTAATCTGTGCATTAAGTATTTTAATGTTTTCTTCATGATCTTGTAAATTTAACCATATTGTTAATATAATTATCACAATACCAATAACAACTCCTAATAAGTCTTGCACTGCTCCGCTATATACACTTATAGCAAAGCCAACAACACCAAGGATTATATCTTTTGCATCTGCCATAAACTAATAATTTTTCTTTCATTTTAATTTCTTTTGCTTTTTTATAAAAACTTCACTTCAACAGGCATATTTGAGATTTTTTCATATACTAAACCGTCTTTTCTAATAGGAAGCCATTCAAAAAGAATTGCATCCAATGGCCTCCACATAGCAACCCATGCAGTAATGATAATGCCTTCAGCTATTAATCTGCTGACTAAACCTTCAAATGAAAATGCAATCCACTCTGAAATTGCCAATGAGATAAATAAAAATAATATTGCAATGCCAAATTCAGTTCTTGCTTCTTTAAATTTGAGTTTTAAATTTCTTTTTGCAAGAAAATGCTGGTACTTAAAAAAATGGTGAATAGCATTTTTTATTTCATGGGGAGTAACCTTTTTCTTAAAAATGCCTGGCAAGTAAATTATCAATTTTTGTTTTTGTGCGATATGAAATTCCTTGACCGTGCCAACGATATAGGCAACAGCATCATCATCAAGGTCTTTTTCAAAGAATGGAGCAGGGTCATACGTATTAAATAATTGTTTTAAACTTTTTAGTTTTATTTCTATTAAAATAGTGTCTTGTTCCTTATTATATAATGTTTCAAACTCATTGCCATAACCAGATGGACTTTCTTCTTTTAGTTTAAATGCCATAATTATTTCCTGATTCCTATATTTATAATAGTTTCCATGAGAAAGGCTCCGGTGAAAATATAGTTTTTGGCATCTTTTTGTGAGGCTCATATATAATGTTTCAAACTCATTGCCATAACCAGATGGACTTTCTTCTTTTAGTTTAAATGCCATAATTATTTCCTGATTCCTATATTTATAATAGTTTCCATGAGAAATAGTTGATAATAACAAAGTAAAATAAATAGCGGAGAGTGGATTTGAACCACTGACCTTCGGCTTATGAGCCCGACGGGCACTCCAATCTGCCCTACTCCGCTCTCTCTGCTATCCAAGTATAAAGAATCAACTCACTCTTTATAAATATTCCTTTGAACCTGACTCTGTAGAAAATGCAGTTTTTGGTGCCATACTGGTGATTATCCTTCAAATTAATATGTTGGGAAAAAAGGAAATTCCAATAGGAATTTTTTCCTTCTTATAATTAAGTGAGATAATCACGGCACCAAAACCGAGGCTATGCCGAGATTTTCTACAGAGCTTTTGAACCTACTGACGTTTAAATGACGAAAATCTCGATTTCTTTTTCTACGTTATTTTCGTATGCATCTTCGCAACGAACTACTATTAAATTGCTTCCTTCAGCTAAATTGCTTAGTTTTTTTGTAAAGGTAGTATCATTTTTTTTATCTATAGAAATATAACTAATTCCTAATTTTGGTTTATAGGAACACAAGACCTCGCTGCTTTCACTTGTTTTTATGATCAACGCTGTTTCATGAATATTGATTTCCCCTTTTGGATCATAATATATTATTTCCAAAGGCGATGATTTTTTCAACGTATAGACATAACTTTCTTGTTGTATATTTTGTAGCAAGGGTGTTGCATCCTTACATGTAATTGGCACCTTCCAAAAATTATTTTTATTATCCACACGGCAGATGATCTCATAGCTTGCTCCGTCTGTTGTTTTCATTGATTGCTGACAAATAGTTGTTTCATCTCCTGTCTTGCAGAACATCATGGTGTTCGTCATTTCTGTTGTATTTATGCTGCATCCTCCCGTAGTACCTATACTTTTTATTTGCAGCTCAGCTAGTGTTGTTGTTTTATTCGTAGAGATAAGGAAGGTATCTTCTGATGAAGCATTGATAAATATGGTATTTCCTGAAATTGCTATCAGTTCACTGTTTTCCTTTGTTGTGTTAGTAAAAGATAGCCTTATTCTCCGCTCTTCGATCTTATTGTCTGGCGCTAATGCTATGTTCTCACGACATAAGTAGGTGCCAAGGTGAATAGCATCTGTTTTCTCACAATGTTCAAATATCTTTTCTTCACCATTGACTCTATATGAACATATGTTGTTATCTTCTTTGAACATTGTCAGTTGCAGATTATTTTCAGCTACAACAAATGTTATGTCATTTGCAAGCATAGGCAACGAGAATAATATTTCATTTTTTCCCGTGATATTCGCATAGGGATTTTCTTCTAAACCGATTAGTTGAGGCACAGTATCCTTCTTCACCTTAAGGATATATTCTTCTTTTGTCTCTGGATGATCTTTGCATTTAGTATATATTGTTGTTTCTGTAAGATTTAAATCTAACGCAGCAGTGCATTCATAACTTCCTCCTTCTTGTGGTGAAAGATCATACTTTGATGTCGGGCAATGAAATGAATATTTCATGTTATTATACTCTTTATTTTCATAGTCATAGTTACACACGCCAAATTCATTGAGATAGAACTTTAGTTTTTGTTGTTTTTTATCAGCGCTAACCAACGAATTATTTTCTGGCATTACAGCAACTTGGTAAGGAGCGTTTGTATCATTTTTTGTTGTGTCTATTGAAAATTCTATATAAACATTATCAGTGTTTTCATTGCCAGCTTTATCAACGCATTTCAGATAAAAAACATAGGTGTTTTTATCAAACTTTTCCAGCGAATTCTTAATAAGCGCTTTTGCAAAAGGGATTTTTTTCTGCAAATGTTTAATGTTTTCTAACAGCATATTTACTAAAGGATCAACTATTTTTGTCAGATCGTTTCCATTAAATGTTTTGTACAAAAATAAAGCATTTTTATAACGCTGTTTGTACTGCTCAAGCATTTCTTTTGGCTGAAGAATTAATGCGGTGAATTGATCAACAGTAGTAATATTCAACAACTCTCGTACTTTGTTGGGGAGAACTACAGATTCAGGAATTCTTAAAGTAATACTATGTTTCTGCATAAATTGATTATTCATAGGGTTAACATTGGGCAAATCTGTAAATTGCGGCAAGGGGGTAAACGCAAGTTTGCATTTAGTTGGTTCATCAGTAGCAAGGTTAAAAGTTACCAACTCATTTGGATCGAGAGCTGGTGTTATTTTGTATCCTGTAATTATTTCACCTTCAATTTTTTCTGTTTGTTCTATTATCTTAAAAGGAGGTGCTATTATATCTTCTGGCATCGCTATCATTGGAGGAGTGTTATCATTACTGGTTTGTGAAAAACAGAAGGGTACACCTTCTTTTTCTTCATATTCGCAGAGCTGGCCAAGTGATTTGCATTTATATTCTGTGCAAGGATGTAATTGATTATCATCCTCATTGCATTTTTTGCAATCATTATTTCCAAATGGCGCCTGCCAGATTCCGCATAATGCTATATCTTTAATATTTATCAAGGGCTTTCCTAAAAAAGGATTAAGAAAATCAGTGAATTCAATAGTTGCAAGTTCGTCAATATAACTCATCATAGAACTTAATAATTCAGTATGTGCCTGTAATGCTTTTTGATAAGCATAAGGCTTATTCGTTGCTCGGCTAGTTTTGAATTGAGAATTCAGCTGCTTTTTCTGTAGTTCTTTTTTTACAGTTTTAGGATCAAGGTAGATAGCATCATCTACTTTTTTCCCGAGGTCAGTGTTTAAAAATCCGAATTTAGTTAGTGCACCTTGACTATTTCTCCAGTTTCCGCAATCTCCCTGTTTTGCGCAGAATAATGCTGTTTGATCTATCCATTGCTGCGAACATGAAAAACCATCACAATATTTTGTTTCATGCGCTCTAGTACACAGAGCAATTGCATTCCCGCCCCAGAATTTAAACCCTGGAGCAATTCTCGGACTGCATTTGTTGGTTGTTTCATAAGGATTCCAAGTACAATCGCGATAATTAGTATCTAAACAGCATGTTTCATCGTTACAAGAAATGCAATCCTGCCATCGGTTGACAGTGCAGGCAGCTTTTTCTGTTTTCTTATCTTCGCCGCAGTATTCCTCCCTATAATCACGGCATTCTTCAACATATTCCTTGCCATCAACACAATAATGCCGATAATGACGAGAACCAACAAGATCAAGACCGTTATCAGTTATGCCTTCATATTCACACCATGCCTGGAGATGTTTTTTTTCTTTACAGTCTTTTCCTTGCGCCGCAGTTGTTTCAGATAATTCAGGCTCATTGCACGAACAACTGTTATCAGCATCATATAATCCCTGTTTTGCCTTGCAAATTTCAGCAGGAGTATTTTTATAACATCCATTATCTTGAGGATTATAACAGCACCCAGTTTGTTCTTGCGCTCCAAAGTAACTATAACCAACGTCACTTATAGTATCATGACCTTGCAAAGCAAAGTTGAATATAAGATTTTTACTTTTTACAGAATAGATAATATCTGGATAAGGCTTGTGCTTGTTGATGAGTATGTCGCTGTGTTTTTTCATAAATTCTATCTGATCAAATGAGCCTTCCTGAAGTTCACTATTTACTATGAGATTTGAAATCTTTATAAGCCTGCCTAAATCAAGATTTAAGGTGCTGCTGAATGTTTCAGCCTGCAATTCGAGATTATCTTTTTTCAAGATGAGAGGATATTTAAGCACTATACTTATTTCATAGTCTTTGATTGTTACTTCAGTGTTTTTTTCCTCTGTTTCTATACTAAATCCCTGGCTTTTAAACAAATTTAAATCTATGCATGCATCAAGTTTTTTGTTTATGTTGTTGCTGAGTTCTTTTTCAATATCTTGTTGAGTTAAGAAAGTGTTTTCACAGTGGTTTTCTTTTGTTGCTGCATCAAGACAAAGATAATTTACTTTTTGTTGTTGATAATAACGATAGACTACAGGTTCAAACATGCCTCCTGAATTGGCTATTTCCTTTACTAATGGATCAGCAACTTGCGTTAAGCAGCTTTCTATATACTGTTGCAATGGTGTGATATCTTGGTCAATCAATACCTTTTTCCCTAGTTCTGGATCAAATTTTGCGGTTATTTGTTCACCTTTGAGATAGAGGGTTAAGCTGACGACTAACAATATGATCAGACCTAGAATAATAAATAAGGTGATCTGCCCTTTTTTTCTCTTTATCATATATTCCTTTCTTCAGATTAAAGGTATTTAAATGTTGCTTCAGTTCGTACATAATAAGTCTGGGGTTTTAGCGCCTACTTTTGTGAAGCTCTTTCTATATCATTTTGGGGATTTTTCGGAGTGCCAGAGAGAAAAATCCAATCGAAATTCACTTAAAAAGCTGAACTGGCGCTACCTGAATCCGAAGGATCTCAGGGATTAAAAATAGTGATTTTTAATAAAACCATAGAAGACTTATTATGTACGTTGTTTCGGCTTCGGTGAAAATGTAGTTTTTGGTGCCATGCTGGTGATTATCTTTCAAATTAATGAGCGAGAAAAAAGGAAATTCCAATGGGAATTTTTTCCTTCTTATAAATAAGTGGGATAATCACGGCACCAAAACCGAGGCTATGCCGAGATTTTCACCGAAGCCTGTTGTTTCGATACCTTTAAAAGATACCATTCATTAATGATAGTATGGCTTTAGTTTGCGGTATAGATGAAGCTGGAAGAGGACCAATCATTGGGCCGATGGTTATGTCAGGAGTTCTTGTTGCAGAAGAAAAACTTCAACAACTGCGCGATATGGGTGTTAAAGATTCCAAACTATTAACCTTGCGAAAAATGGAACATTTGTATGATAAAATTATTGAGCTAGCTGCTGACTATGCAATTGTTATTATTCCTCCAGAAGAAATTGATGCGGCCTTAAGCAGTGCTGATCTTAATTTGAATTGGTTGGAGGCAACAAAAAGCTTGGATATTATTCACCGCTTGAAACCTGATCAAGTAATTATTGACAGCCCAAGTAATAATGTTAAAGCTTACAAAAGTTATATCATGGAACGGTTGAAAGTGTCTTGCACTGTTTTAGTTGAACATAAAGCAGATGTTAATTACATTGAATGTTCTGCTGCTTCTGTCCTTGCAAAAGTAACGCGTGAACGTGAAATTGCAGCATTGAAAAAGAAATACCACATTGACTTTGGTTCGGGATATCTCACTGACCCTAAAACTATTGCTTTTCTTGAAAAATATTATGAAAATTATAATTTCTTCAGAAAAAGCTGGAAACCTTATCAAAAATTAGTCAGGGGAAAGCTTCAGAAAACATTGAAAGGATATACTTCAAAAGCTGAACCGGCACTAAAACCATAGAAGACTTAATACGTACTAAACACCAATCTCTTGTTTTACGTTTAACCTCTTCGTCTCTTCAGTGCTTCATAATACCATTCTTCATATTGTTGTGTGATTGCTTCAGGTCTAAATTTAGATTGCACTATTGCTTTACCTTTTCTACCCATGGATTTAATGAGTTGAGGGTTTTCTAGAAGATCAAGCATTCTTTGAACTAATGTATCATGATCATTCTCAGGAAATAATAATCCACTTTCATTTTCTTCTACTACTTCTCCAATTCCACCTACATTTGACGCTACAACGGCGTTTCCAGCATGCATAGCTTCTAATATAACTAAGGGCATTGCTTCTTTTCTCGATGGAAGTACAAGGACATCTCCTGCTATTGTATAACTAGGGATATCTTTCTCATCAATTCTTCCTGTAAAGGTAACTGTTGAACTTAAACCGCAATCTTTTACTTTTTCTTCTAAATCATGTAATTCTTCTCCTTCACCAATAATCATTAAATGGCAATCTTGTCTTCCAATTTCATTGACTAATGTATTCCATGCATCTAATAATAGTCCCACATTTTTAATCGGACGTAAATTGGAGGTATGATAAAAAAGCATTTTACTGTTATGAATTCCATACCTTCGTTTAATCTCCCCTGTTTTATATTCCTCGGTTGTAGTATAAGGTTTCGGATCAATAAAATTATGAATTACTCTACCATAATTATCTAACCTAAATACTTCTCTTGCTGTATCTTGAAGTGCTTTCGCTACAAATGAAATTCCATCTGCTTGACTTAATCGCAATTCTAAAGCAGGTGCTAAAAGATCTTTACAGCCGTTCACTGATACGTCAGTTCCATGATTCGTGATTACTGCGCCCACTCTTCTATTTGTTGGCAAACCATTGTGTTCTTGCGCTCTATTTATAATCTCTCGAGCATCAATAACTGCTTCTCCGTGAGTAACTGCATAATGTGCATGGATCACGTCAATGGGTATCGTTCTCGAAAGTTGATAGATAGCACTTGGCAGAATTAAACCCATAGGAGGCACTTTAAATGCGCCGTAGGTTATATTTTCAACAGGATGGAGTGTCATTACTCTTTGATCATCTTCAGAAAGATATGTTCCAGGATAACTTACTACGTGAACGTTATGTCCACGCTTTGCTAATTCTCTTCCTAATAAAAGTCCCATATAACCGCTGCCGCCTAAATGCGGCGGAGCATAAATAACTTTAACAATAGTAAGCTGTTCTTGCATCTAGTCTTAAAATGCTCCCACATATATATTAATATCTCCTCCTTTTTTTGTGATAAGTGAAGATTTAAATACCATTAATCTCATACCACAAACAATTATGGAAAAAAAGGTGGAAATGAAGAAAATAGAACAGAAAGTACTCGGCGCTTTATCAGTTAATGCACGGGCATCTTGTAGTTTCATTGCAAAGCAGATTAAAACAAGTGAGCAGCGGGTAAGCTATACCATTAATTCATTAGTCAAAAAAAAAATAATCAAACGTTTTTATACACTTCTTGATTATTCCCGGTTTGGGGTGATTCATTTTCGTGTTCTCTTGAAATTAAGTTATGTCAGTAAGGAAAAATTGCAGGAGTTTATTGATTTTCTTATTCAAGATTCACATACTTTTTGGATTGCAAATCTTGGAGGAAGATATGACCTTGTTTGTACCTTTGTTGCGCCAAATCCTTCTTATTTTAACAAGCATTTTCGGTCAATTATTGAACAATTTCCTCAGCAAATACAGCATTATTCTATTCTGACCACTATTGTTATTCGGCATTATGGCAGGAAGCATTTGATTAATGGTCAACTTCAAGAAAAGATTATCGGCGGCGATCGTGAGCATTATAGTTTTCAAGCTGATGATCTCCAGTTACTGTCGCTGTTAGCAGATGACGCACGGAAAAACTCCGTTGCTTTGGCATCTGAAATGAAGGTGACTGCTAAAACCATTATTAGCCGGATTAAAAGATTTCAAGAGCAGGGCATTCTCCGCGCATACCGACCATTTTTGAATATGGGTTTGTTCCAGTATAGGAATCTTCTCCTTTTATTAAAATACCACAATGTTTCTGTTGACGAAGAACAGCGTTTAGTTGCTTTTCTTTGCGGACATCCTTATGTTTTGAATGTTATTAAACTACTAGGTGAATGGGATTTGCAGCTTGATATCGAAGTTCCAACGATGGAAGAATTCAGAAAGCTTGAATTGGAGATTAGGTCGCAGTTTCCCACTTTGATTAAAGACAGCGAAACATTATTTCTATATCAAGAGCATAAAAAAACATTTTTTCCTCGATTTTTAGTCGAAAAGAATAAATAGTCGCTCTTGTTCTTCATACTCTGTGAAAAAACAAGAAGAACTTGCATTGATTAAAGAACGAAATAAACGTGTTGAAGCAGATAAAGCTTGGGAAACAAGTTTACTACGACGAGTAATTATCTCCATTTTAACCTATATTATTGCTTTGTTGTGGCTGCTTGCTATTGATGAATCAAAACCCTATGCTAAAGCATTAATTCCTGTAGGTGGATATGTATTATCAACGTTAGTATTATCTCCTCTTAAAACATGGTGGCTTGCTTCTGTTTATAAGAAATAGATTAAAGTATTGTCAATCTTAATAGAATTCTCAGTGATAAAAAACTAAAAAAGAAAAAAATTATTGATAATGCTTAACATGCTCAAGAGCAGAACGGTTTTCAGTTCTAGTTATTTGACGCACGTATTTCTCAAGATCACTTGGTGCTGAGAGACCCACTGGATTGCTATATCTACCGAATCTTGGGTCAAAGTACACGACAACTTGTTTATTAACTAATTGTGCGGCATCCGTAGCACCTAAATTCCTCATGAGTTGTCCTATTTTCTGTGCATCTTGAAACAGAAATGTCTTGCTGCCGCCATGTTTCCTACCAGCATCAGGTATTGGAACCTTGATATGTAATCCATATTGACTTAAGAGAGGATCATATCCCCAACCAGCATCTTTGATTTTAACTACTGTTGTCTGGCATAGGTTTTCATAAAGAGAGTGTGCCATTGCTGGAGCCATACGATCTTCAACGAAAATTTCTGCCCTTTCCTCAAGTGTTCTATCCATGTTATTTACCCCCAATTCAATTATTATGGACATAGTAACATGATTTTCTTTATAAAGCTTTTGAGTAAATAATAACAATCAAGTAGTAACAATAAGAATTATCATTTGAATCACAACAACTACAGAGAACTTTGCAAAATACTTGCAAATCTCGGGTTACTGCCAGTATTTTGCAAAGTTCTCTATATCCTTTCATCTAGGATGGTGCCTAACTTCTTAAAAATAGCAATGTTTATATATCATTTAAAATCCAAAAATTGCAGAAAAGGGGTAGGTATGACTAGAATAACTCGTATGGTTATGAAAGGGTTCAAGTCTTTTGGGAATAGGACTGACCTTGTTTTTGGAAGTACTTTTAATGTCATTCTTGGACCAAATGGATCAGGAAAATCGAATGTAAGTGACGCGTTATGCTTTGTTCTCGGAAAAGGCTCTGCAAAAGGTATGCGTGCAGAGAAATCCGCAAATTTAATTTATAATGGCGGGAAAACCAAAGAGCCTTCCAAATTTGGTGAAGTGAGCATATACTTTGATAATACTGACAAAACATTTCCTCTTGAAACTGCTGAAATAAAAATTACGCGGATTATACGTGATAGCGGGCAAAGCATTTACAAAATTAATGATGAACGAAAAACGCGTGAAGAAATTCTTGATTTATTGTCAATAGCAAATATTGATCCAAATGGATATAATATTATTTTGCAGGGAGATATTGTCAGGCTTGTTGAAATGTCAACTGTTGAACGACGGCAAATTATTGAAGAGATAGCGGGAATTTCAGTTTATGAAGAAAAAAAAGAAAAGGCCGTCAAAGAGCTCGAAAAAGTAGAGCAAAAATTGAATGAAGCAGAAATTATTCTTACTGAACGAAGAACCTATCTTAAGGAACTTAAAAAAGAGCGCGATCAAGCATTAAAATATAAAGAATTAGATGACCGTATGAAGCGGCACAAAGCAACCTTGCTTCACACGAAAATAGCCGCAAGAACGACTGAACGTGATAAATTTGAAACAAATATTAAGCAGTATCAGGAAGAAATTCAAAAAATTCAGGAGAAAATTAATGAGTTCAAGAAGCGAGTAGAAGAAAGCAAAGCTGAAATTAATCGTATCAATAAGGAAATAGAACAGAAAGGAGAAAAAGAACAGGTTGCTTTAATGAAGGAAATTGAAACCATTAAAGTTGCCGTTGCAAGCCAAAAGTCACGGATTTCAAGTTGTGAGCATGAAATTGGTAGAGTAAAAACGCGTAAAGAACAGCTGCAAACCTCTTTCCAGGAGCTTGAGCAGAAAATAAAAGAGCTTGAAGCCGAAAAAGAAAAAGCAGAAAAAAGTAGGTCTCAATCGCAGAAATATATCAGTGATATTGACAAGAAAATAGCTGAGTTTAAGAAAAAGCACAAAATGGAAGGCGCTGAAGATCTTGAGCAGGAAGTCACTCAATTAGATACTTTTCTTGATCAGCGCCAAAATGAAATTCAAACATTGCGTGAAAAACAACAGGAATTATTGCGATTAAAGGACCAAAAAGAATATCAAGTTTCTACCATGGATGAGAAAATCAATAAAGTTCTTGAATTAAATAAAGAGCACAAAGCTGAAATTGAAAAATTAAAGCAAAAACAAAAAGAGTTCAAGCAAATTACTCTTGAACTGAACCAATTATTGCAGGAAGATTCTTCATTATCAGTCCAATTAGTTAATTGCCGCAAACATTTGCAGGCAAGCCAGGAAGAATTAAGCCGGCAACAGGCAAAAAATGCAGGACTGCGCGAAAATATAAGCGCAGGAGAGGCAATTAATAAAATTCTTGCCAATAAAAACAAGTTTGGAGAAGTATTTGGAACAGTTGCAGAGTTAGGAGACGTTGAAACAAAATATAGTTTAGCGCTTGAAATTGCAGCAGGACCAAGAATTAAAAGCATTGTTGTTGACAGTGATAAAACAGCAGCTCAATGCATAGCATATCTCAAAACCAATAAATTAGGAACTGCTACGTTTTTGCCCTTGAACAAAATAAAAGCCGCAGGAGATGAGTCAAACATACAAGGATATCTTAAAATTAATGGTGTTCATGGGCAAGCCACTGATTTAGTTTCTTTTGATAAAAAATTCAAAAATGTTTTTTCGTATGTATTTGGGAATACCCTTGTGGTTGATACCCTTGATGTTGCGCGCCGTATTGGCGTAGGAAATGCAAGAATGGTTACGCTTGATGGTGATTTATCAGAATTAAGCGGCGCCATGCACGGAGGCTACCGACAGAAACAACAAGGACTTGGCTTCCAGCAAAAAGAAGTGGTGAGCGCTATTAAGAAATTAGAAGGCGAAGTCGCTGATCAAGAAAGACTGCTCCAGCTTTTGCAGAAGCGTAAGGAAGAAGCTGAAGAGAAAATTACTCGTTATCGTGAATTAAAAGCATCACTTGAGGGTGAGATAATCAAATCAGAAAAATCACTGCATCTTGACTCTGAAGATTTGGACGCTACTAAAGAGGCAAAGAAAATTCTTGAAAAAGAGCTTGGCGAGCTTGATCAGGAAGCGATAAAAATCCAAACAAGTGTCTCTAATTGCAATAAATTGCTTGCCGAAGGCAAAATCAAGAAGCAGGAATTGCGTGATAAAATCATGCAATTGCGTAGTCCTCAATTGCTTGCTGAATTAACAACATTTGAGCAGAAAAAATCAGAGCTTAAAGAGCAAATGATTCGGGAAGAAACAAGTGTTAAAAATCTTGTTTCTCAACTTTCCAGTATTATGTACCCTGAACGAGAGAATATGTTCAAGATTATGAAGCAGCATGATAAAGAAATTACTGAATTCACTCATGAGATCAAAGATCTCATGAGTAAAATCAAAGAAGAAGACAAAGATCTTGTCGATAAAGAAAAACAACAGCAGCAATTTTATGCCAAGTTTAAAGAATTATTCACCGAACGAGATGAATTTAACCAGAAACTTCAAAAAGATGAAAATGTGATTATTGCTAAAGAAGAAGATGCACGCGCTCGAGAGCAACGTATGAATTTACTTTCTATTGATGCTGCCCGTGTCAAAGCAGAATTAGCTGGATTGGATGAGGAATTTGTTAAGTATCAAGGTGTTGAGCTTATTGAAAATAAATCCGAAGAACAAATTAAGCGTGTAGTTTGGGAATGCGAGAAAATGGTTGCAGAAGCTGGCAATGTTAATATGAAAGCTCTTGAGGTGTATGATACGTTGGAGCATGAGTATAATAACCTTCTTGAAAAGCGGGAATTATTAGTGAAAGAGAAAGATCAAGTATTTGGGATGATGCATGAGATTGAGGCAAAAAAAGAAGAATTGTTTATGAAAACATTTACGGTTGTTAATGATCATTTTAAACATATGTTCAGCTCACTTTCAACGAAAGGAGAAGCATTTTTAGAAATTGAAAACACTGAACATCCTTTGCAGGAAGGTGTATCAATCAAAGTTCGTTTAACCGGCAAAAAATTCTTGGATATTAGAAGTTTAAGCGGCGGCGAAAAGACCATGACTGCGCTAGCATTTATTTTTGCTATTCAAGAGCATGAGCCTGCTAAATTCTATGTATTTGATGAAGTTGACGCTGCTCTTGACAAGAAAAACTCAGAAAAATTATCTGAATTAGTTAAAAAATATTCTGACAAAGCACAATATATCATCATCAGCCACAATGATGGCATTATAAGCCAGGCTGATACCTTATATGGAGTAAGTATGGACCAGCATAATATGAGCAAGGTAGTGAGTTTGAGGGTTTAGAGCTATATCTTACAATGATAAATAAAAAAAGTTTATATATCCTAACGTATAGTATTATGATTATATGAAGGTATGTATAATAATTGTAATAATTGGATTGATTTTAATAATTGATTCTCTATTCGATGTCCTTAGGCAATTTGGACTAAATATACCGAGAAAATATACAGTTTATTTTGCACCATTAGGTTTTCTTTTAATAGTAATAGGTCTATTTCTAAGCCAAAGGGGATTATGTTAAAATGATTTCAGAAATTCTGATAAATACAATAATCCAAGCTGCAACTACAGGTGCTGCGCTGATTTTTGCAGTTTATGGGATAATCATAGCATGTTCTGATAAATTAAAGCAATTTAAGGAAAATAAAATTCGTGAAATAAAGGACAATGTTGATAAAAAAAAGACTGGATCAGAACTAAAAGAGCTTGGTGGAGAACTAGAGGAAGCAGAAGCAACACCTTTATATTTTACTCGGATCGTATTAGTCATTTTCTTACTCTATGTTATTGCCATAGTACTTGGTTTGTTTTATCTTAATTCATTAGATATGAGTACAAGTAATCTGGGCAACGCTACAATTATTTCCTTTGGTTTGGCTACAGTGTTATTCGGATTAATTGGTTTAAGAGTTTTAAATGATATATTAGATTTTATGAAAGATTTTTTAATCATAAAAGAAGCAAAAAATAAAAAGAAGGTGGATGATAAAAATGGTAAAAAATAATATAATCAAATGGTTTATTTCCTTAATAGTATTAATATCTATTTTAATCGTTTTCATACCTATTTTTCAAGAGTTAGGAATAAACTTTGGTTTTATGCCTATTTTTATTTTTGGAATAGTTCTAATTTTAGTTCTAGTATTTTCTTTATGGATAAAAGAACATTTTATGGCCTAAACCTTTAAAAGCATCTCTTTATTTCTTTCTTGCTATGGTTAATGATATAAAACGTATTTTACAAGATTATAAACAGAAAATAGATGCTCAGCTAACGCTCTTTTTTGATGAAATAATCAAGCAAACACCTTCTCAAAACTTAACAAAACCTTTTTTGGAAAGTATCAAAACATTTACGTTATCAGGAGGCAAGCGTTTGCGACCAATATTTTTTATCTATGGGTATAAAGCTGTTAAATATGAAAATCCTGAAGTGATTAAAGCTTCATTATGTGCTGAATTATTGGAAAGTTTTTTCTTAATCCATGATGATATTATGGATCACAGTGCAGTACGAAGAGGAAAACCAAGTTTTCACATACAACATGGCGTTAACAAAGCTATTCTTGCAGGAGATACATTAGTAAGCATTGCTTCATTGCCTTTGTTGCAAACGTCTTTTCTTAATAAAGAATTAGCCATAGAGAAATTACATGAAATTATGTATGTAACTAATATCGGGCAGTTGTATGATCTTGAATTTAGCGCAAAATCTTTTGATGAACTTACTGAAGAAGAAATTATGCAAGGCTATTTGCTGAAAACAGCGCATTATTCTGTTGAAGGACCATTGTTATTGGGTGCATTGTTAGCTTGCGCCAATGAAAATCAGTGTCAAACACTTTCAGGTTATGGTATAAAGGTAGGGCAGGCATTTCAATTAGTTGATGATATATTAGGAGTATTTGGCGATGAAAAAACATTGGGAAAATCAGTATATTCTGATATTGAAGAAGGAAAACGAACATTACTTATGTTTAAGACATATCAACAAGCCTCTCCAAGTGATAAGCAATTTCTTACTTCTTGTTTAGGCAAGAACATTAATCAAGAAGAATTTAATCATATTAAAGAAATTATCATTAACACCGAAGCATTAGATTATTGCAAACAACTAATAAATGAGTTAATAAATGGTGCAAATGATATCATTAAATCTTCAACCTTATGGGAAAAGGATTTTTTTATTGGAATTAGTAAATATATTCTTGAAAGAACTCATTGATCTTATTCACTTGTTCCATCAATCTGACCAATAATTTCTTGTTTTGTTCCTTCATTGTCGATATACTGAAGGGTAACATCATCACTAAACCTTATTCCTTCCTGCAACGTACATTCTTTTAAGATCAAGGTTGTTGTGGTTGTATCATCCCATGTTTCAGAACTTATCGAACCTGACTTGCAGTTTGCATTTCCTGAAGAAAAAGCTGTTACTCCTTTTGGCGCTTCACTGCAAATAACGTGCTTTGGAAATTCGCATCTTTCTTTAATAGTACCAGAATCTTTTAAAAGGCCAAAATACAGCATGCCGATACCAGCAACTATAATAATAGCTATTGCCCAGCCATATGCTGCTATAAAATCTCCAAAACTCCCTTTTTTGTCCATGGTTTTACTGTTTGTTTTTTTATTTATATATTTTATTACGGTTAACATTGTTTATTAAAGAATGTTAACGATAACATTTATAAATAATCTTATTGCCCTTAAAAATCATTGGGACGGTAGCTCAGCCTGGGAGAGCGCTACGCTGAAGACGTAGAAGTCCTGGATTCAAAAGATGTAAAAAATATTTTTGCATCATGAAAGTTCCAGCCGTCCCATTTTATTTTTCTTAAGAATTAAGAACAATTATTAATCATCGACAACTTCTTCTTCGTCTCGAATATCATCAACATCATCATCAAAGGTTTGTTGTTTTGGTTTTGAGAAGGTGTTTGTTTTTGGAGAACTTGAGGGAGAGGTTTTAGACTGAGATGAAGACGAACTTGGTGCTCCAGCACCTTTCTCAACTACTTCTAATTTTCCGAATTTCCCTGTTGTTAACTGTAATTCACCTTGCCATTCATTAACATAGCCATTAGTGACTTTGACGACATCGCCTACATCTATTTGGTCAATTTGTTCATTCCATAAAGTGAATGCAATTTGCCCTGAAGCATCAGAAAGTTTAGCATTGCAAACTCTACCTGGAGTTCCAAATTTTTGAAATTCTCTGATTGTTCCTTTTTCAACAACTGAAGCTTGAATTTCTACTTTTCCTTGTTTAGCTTGAAGCTGATTAATCTGCATAAATAGAAGAAGTAAATAAGTAATTTATAAAAGTATTGGTTCCTTATAGCCCTATTTCTTTTCATCTTCTATATGTAATGGCTCATCTGGATCTATTTCAAAAGATTCTTTAACACTAATGCCTTTACTAGAAGTTTGTTTATTATCATGCTTAGTATCATGCTCAAAAAATCCTTTAAGATCAAATACTTGAGCAAATTTCTTTTGTTTAAAATAAGTATGAGTCATAAAATAGCTTGCAGCGAGAATCATAACAACGAGCACCATAAATGCTGGTAAAAATGAATGTTTCTTAAAGCTTGCTTTATCAAAAGTACCTTTAATAAGTGGATAGCCTATTTTTTTGATGTGGTAGTTAATCTCTCCTGATTCTTTAACTAAGAAGCTAACCATACCATTATCATCTGAAAAGAAGTTTTGAGTTAAGCCCGAGGAATATATAACAGTAAGCTCTGCGTTAGAGATAGGTTCTTGTGTTGCAGAATCAAGGAGCTGAACAGTAGCTTCATTATCTTTAACTAATGGTTTAAGGATTTTAATAGTAATAGACTCTTTAGCTTGCTGCTGGCTTTCACGAACATGGCATTCTCCTTGAACACAATATTGATTAACATCGCAATCATCATTAGCTATACAATCTACGCATTTATGATTATTGCAAAATTTTTCACCGCAGACACTATCATCAGTGCATTCATAAGGAACGCATTTATTAAAAAGAATATTGCCTTGAGGGCAGTCAATTTCTACACATTGGCCTTCAACACATTGTTGTGTTGCTCCACATTGATAACTAAATTGACAAGCACCTAATGATACTGAGGTGCCTACAGAACCAGATTGCCCCTCGCTTCCTCCACCCCCGCCTCCTCCTCCAGCAGCAGCTGCAGTTGTAGTTGTTTCAGCAGGAGGAGGTGTTGCTGGTTTAGGAGAAGATTTTGGAGTGTCAGTAATAGCAATTTGCTGCAAACCTGAATGCTGTAAACCAGTTATGCGATATTTTTGAATATCTGATTGGTAAACGCAGGTATGACTTGCGTTTGCTGTGCCGTCGCATTTCACTTTAAACTCATCTGTTGCATTGCAGCTGTCAGTGATCTCACTAATAGCTGCTATTTCTCTGTCTTTAACACAAACCCCATTGAAACTATTGCTGTTATTAAGAAGATAAACAGTTTTTGTAGTTCCTTTCAAGTCCAAACCATAGATAAAGAGTTGCCCTCTTGAAGGCTCACTGCTTTCCATTAAAGTGATATTAGTTAAATCTAGAATACTAGTATCAAAATCAAAATTAAAAGTAGCAATGGTATCAGAGCCATTGTAAATGCCAACACCTAAAACACTGGTGAAGTTTTGGCTTAAATTAGTTTGATCGTTAACTTTGACACTGATATTAGTTAGATTAGTATCTATATCTGCAAAACTTCCTTTGACTTTATCAAGAGCATCAAGAAGTCCATCGCCATCATCATCAGTATCATTATAATCTGGTTCATCATCATTATCAAGATCATTTTCTTTAACACTAAAAGTAAAAACATAAGGCGCAGATAAAGCAACACCGTTCGTCGCCTTAATGTTTGTCGTCAGATTAATAGTGTAAGAAGTATTTGAAGCAAGTAAAACAAAAGGATTAAACATAGATTGATTGAGAGAACTATCATACGTATAAATGCCTTTAACAGCAGTTCCTAGCTGATCAGAAACAACAAAGCTTGAAGAGGAAACTGTTGCAGGATCAAGACTGCGGCTAAAGGTTACGGCAATGGATTCTTTTCGAGTTGCATTGATAACATTTGAAGCAGGACTTGTTGTTAAAATAGTTGGTGGTGTCAAATCCAAAACAGTAATATTCTCAGTAACCATAGCAGTGTTATTGCGAGCATCAGTAACAGTCAAGGAAACAACAAAAGTTCCTAACAAAGTAAATGTATGTTCAACTATAGATTCATTGCTTGTAGAACTATCATTAAAATCCCATAAATACCCGACAATACCTATATTGTCCGATGAATTGCTTGCATTAAACAGAAGAGGTTTATCAACACCAACACTAGTTGCATTAACGAGTAGAGCAGCTGTTGGAGCAACACTATCAACAACAGAAATTGAAAAAGGAGTTGAAGTTGCATTAAGATCGCTTTGATCATAAAGAACAACATAATAATTGAGAGTAGTTTCATCATTAAGAGGAAGAGTAAAAGTAGCACTAAATAAATCATCAATATATTCAGTCATGGCAATAACACTGCCATTGCTAAGGAAAATATTTCCAGCGGTTACATTGAGATTATCAGTTCCTGAAACATTTAAAGTAATAGTGCTGCCGGTAAATCCACTAACATTTCCCGTAATAGTGTTAATAACTGGAGCTTCAATGCTAACAATACTAATATTCTGAACCAAGGTGCTATCTGAAAAAGTTGCAAAAGCTTGGCCTTCATGAGTCCCATTCTGAACATAAAGCGAAACGAAATCTGCAGAAGTATTGCTGCAAAGCATAGGGCAGCGATAATAGTGAGTATAAGTATCTGGAAATCCACTGCCTGACTGAGTTAAGAAAAGAGAACTAATCCCATTATCACGCTGTAAGGTGCATTGCACTGAAAAATTTGAAAGGTTTTCAGAACTCTGGGCTTGCAATAATTGCCCTTGAGCATTACAAAAAGAAAATGCAGAAACGCGAACACTTAAGACAGTAAAGACTAGTAAACAGAAGAGAACAAATACAACACCATTTTTTTGTAGCATAATATACTAAAATGTGATATTGTTAAGTTTATAAATATTACTTTATATTTCGTTGAAATATAAAGTAATATTTATAAATAATTAAATCTAGAGATTACAACATATAAGTCAAAAGAGGTGTGGAAATGGGAAAAAGAGGAGGAAAAGCTTCTAAAGAATTAGAAGTGATACAACAAAATCCTAGTAGCTTGCGTTATCTTGCATTAGTTGCTATCGTTGCAATAGTTGCCCTAATGTATATGGTAAGCAGCAATGTTTCAAACAACATAACTGTTGATACAAAACATATGGAAGAATTTGATATAGCAGGCCAAGCTTATAGTGCTGTTTGTGAATATGATACTGACTGTGATTATGGTGAAGAATGCCTTCGTGGAAAATGTGTGCCTTTAGAATAATAAGAACAGAGAGAACATGGTAAAGAAAAAAAGAGAGGTTAGTGTAAAGCATCTTGCAGTCGTAGCAACAGTTGCTATTCTTAGTTTATTATTAATGGTAAAAACAACCATGAATGTCCAAGAAACAAACAAAGATTTGTCTGGACAAGCAACAGAAATAATAAAAGCACCAGAACAAAGTAATAATAATAGATACTGGCTTAGGTTAGGTGAAACAAAGAGCATAGATGGTACTCAGTTTACCATAATAGCTGCAAAAGAATCTGACTATTGTAATATCAAGATCAATGATGACGCTACATGGCTTAGACCTGGACAATCAGATAGCAATTCTTATGGAACAGTTAAATTGTTGATGGTTAAAACTGATGTTGCTTCTCCGAACAAACAACCTATTTGTGTTATTGAATATAATAAGGCATAACTTTTATATAACACAAGTTATTCAAAACAATTATGGCTGAGTTTACTGTTACACCATGGGAAGTTTATGGTAATATTGATTATAATAAACTCATCAAAGAGTTCGGTGTTAAACCAATAGATGATAAACTATTAGAGCAAATAAAAAAACATACCGGTGAACTCCATCCTTTTTTGAGAAGGAAATTATTCTTTGCGCACACCAATCTTGATATTGTTTTGAAAGAATTTGAAAAAGGGAATAAATTCTATCTTTACACGGGACGCGCACCTTCAGGACCAGTGCATCTTGGTCATTTAGTGCCATGGTTTTTTGTCAAATGGCTGCAGGATGCATTTGACGTCAAGCTATTATTTCAAATTCCTGATGAAGAAAAGTTTTTTTTCAAAGATAACTTAACGCTTGATGATACTAAAAAATGGGCATATGATAATATCCTTGATATTATTGCCTTAGGCTTTGATCCGAAAAAAACAAAGATTTTCATTGATACAGAATACGCTAAAACCATGTATAAAGAAGCATGTAAAGTAGCAAAAAAAACGACATTTTCAACTGCTAAAGGAATCTTTGGATTTGACAACTCTAATAATGTTGGAGAGATTTTTTATTCCTGCATGCAATCAGTGCCAGCATTCTTGCCGACAATCATCGAGAAAAAAAGAACACTTTGTTTAATTCCCTGCGCTATTGACCAAGATCCACATTTCAGATTGACAAGAGATGTTGCTGAACAAATTGGATACCCAAAACCAGCAACAGTATTGTGCAAGTTCTTGCCTGCACTGCAGGGGAGTTCTGCAAAGATGTCAGCATCAGAAACAGCAACCGCCATTTATGTTAATGATGATGAAAAAACCGTCAGAAATAAAATAATGAAATACGCATTTTCAGGAGGGCAGGCAACCGTTGAAGAGCATCGCAAAAAAGGTGGCAATCCAAATATTGATACGTGTTATCAATGGTTATTATTCTTTGAAGAAGACGATGGGAAACTAAAGAAAATTCACGATGATTACAAATCAGGGAAATTATTGTCTGGTGAATTAAAACAATTGCTTATTGATAAACTCAATGTATTCTTAAAAGAACATCGCAAAAAGCGCGAAGCTGCAAAAGACAAGATAGAGCAGTATATGTTGAGAGATTGATGTTAGTAAAGAGTATAAATATCAGTTGGTGGTTGATTAGGAGATTTGCTATGAACCCTCCGTTTGAAAAACTCTCGAATTCGTCTTTTTAACGGTTTATGAAACAAATCCCTATCTCTTATTTTTTTAATTTTATCAACAATCATTTGATTTACTGTTTCTAAAGGATGACAATAATCTGCAAAATATTCTTTATTATCAGTTAAAGGAATCTGGCGTTGCACATCAATTAAATCTGTTCTTGTTTCTCGAGCAGCCTGTAAAAGAGCTTTTCTATAAGCTAATTTTAATCGTGGCAAAACTCGATCTGCCTCAGACGATTGCTGAAATTTAGATTGCTCAAATAAAACACAAGCTCTTTCTAATTCCTGTGCTAACTGACTATCACCTAAATTTCCCAAAATTTCAAGAGATTCTTCCCTATATTTATCTGATCTTACTCCTGGCTCCCAATCATAATGAACAGGCGGAACAATCAAAATTGGTTTAACACCATACTCACAACAAGTTTCTATCATACATTTAATATTTCTCTTATAATCTTCGACAGTTACTCTTTCACCGCGTGAAGATTCAGAAGGTATTTTTGCATCTAATCTTACCTTATCTTCATATTGGTTATAGGTACAATCATTATTGCCAAAATAAATAGTTACATAATCTACAGTAACACCGCTTCTTGAAAGTTTTTTGAGAAGTAATTCCAAATATTTCTTCCCCTGATAACTGGTATATCCAGGAACTCCTCCATTGAATACATGAGCAAATAGTTGTTCTTCTAGTAAGGTTGGATATGTTTTGTAACCAAAAAATGGAGCGTTTGGATCTTGATTTCCTTTAAAGATTCTATTACTATCCCATCCACTGGTTGAAGAATCACCCATGTTCAAAAAGGTAGGATACCCAGTTCTTACTCCCCTAATAATTTCCTCAAGTAAAACAAATCCTTTTGAAGAGATTAATCTTCCCCCAGGAAACCTAAAACCAAGAGTTTCATCTTCTTCAAAAATTCTGTTGTCATAACCAACCATGAAGGGATTGCTTGAAAATCCGCTAGCAAGATTATCGTTCCCCATAACAGAGTAGTGACATATTGAATATATAATTAATAACTCACCAATTTTGGAGAGTTAATAAAAAGTTTTATATAGTCTAAGAAAAATTATTAAATCATGGAAGAAGAAATATTGCAAAACCTAGGATTTACGTATGCTGAATCAAAAGTGTATCTTCTGCTGTTGGCATTAGGTTCTGTCAAAGTAGGTAAAATTATTGAAAAATCTGGATTACAAAGTTCAACGATACATAATACTTTGAATTCACTTGCAGATAAAGGATATATTACGTATGTGCTAAAAGGAAAGATCAGAATTTATCAAGCAGTAAATCCTAAAAATATTCTAAAAGAGTTAAAGGACAAGGAAGCAAAATTTAAGAGTATTTTACCATTCTTAGAGCAAAAACATAAGTTTGGAGAAGAAAAACCACAAGCAGAGATTTTTGAAGGTATAAAAGGGATAATAAATCTTCTTAATGAACTCATTGAAGACGCAAAAAGAAAGGATTATTATTATTTTTTTGCCATGGATGAATCGAATTTAAATAAGGAGATTCAGAAATTTTTTGAAATGTATGATGTTAAAAGAAAAGATAAAGGTTTGATAATTAAAGGAATTGCAAGAAATGAACTTAAATATCTATTTAAGAGAAGAAAGGCATTGAAGATGAAGTATGTAAGTCATCAAATTCCTTCAAATATAAGCATGTGCAACAACAAAATAGCTATAATATCTTGGGGAGAGAAACCAACAGGAATACTGATCAAATCAAAACAGATATGTAAAAGTCAGAGTGAATTCTTTGAAAGCTTATGGAAAACAGTGTAGTTAGGAAAAGAATAATCATTTCTTAATCAATCTCTCAAACAGCTCCATCACAACCGGCAATTCTTTATAATTCCCTGGCTGAAAATGATGCATATTATGCTTAATTACAAGCTTTGCGCCTAAGTTCTGCTCTAAAACCTTGACTTGATTAAGATTAATGTATTGATCATTATCAGAATGCAAAGCAATAAAATGAGGGCAATGTTTCCGTATCTTTTCCCAAGCAAACGGTTTAGTAAAAAAACTCTTAGTTTCTTCAATGCCTAAATCTGAGCTAAAACCCGCAACAAACAACACACCGCCAACTTTTTTGCCAGCTGGCAGTAATTCAAGAAAACGCATAATAGCTATACAACCAAGACTATGTCCAACAAAATAAGTATCTTCATCTGTAACACCAACAACCTCAAGCAAGGTTTCCAACCATGCTTGTTGCTGTGGATAATCCGGTTCTGGCATTGCAGGCTGAATAACACAGAAACCTTGCTTTTCAAGTTGCTTACTCAGCCATCCATACCATCCTAAATGAGGCTTCCCACCCCAACAATGAACTATAACTGCTTTCTTCATCAAGAAGAGAGTAATCAAAAAATATATAAATCTTATCCACTAAAAAATGACTATGGAACGTGTTATGTTGCCGCAATCATTTTTTCTGATAAGTATTATTGGATTCTTGATTAGTGCAATGTATACTTATTCAGGAACCCTGCCATTAAGCTGGGGATTTTCATTTTGTTTGATTTTTATCATCATGTTTGTAGCTGCCGTTGCATCAATGACGCCATCAGCAGCTGATCTCAAGGAATTATCATGAAGAAAAACAGGAAACAGGGGCATGCAAACACTGCAATAGTTGCAATGATTGCAATAGCAATTATGTTAGTTTTTACTATCCAAGGAACAACTACAGGCAATGGTATGACTGGCTTCGCTATTAATCCTAAGTTGATAAAAACTGGCGATAAATGTTTTGATGCAATGAAACTTGCTGGCTATGCAGATTCTTATGGGACGAAGATCATAGGAGAATACTGCACTTGTATGAAAGGACCAGGAGAAAGGAATGAATGCAAACAGATGCTTGAAGATGATCGTGTTGGTAAAAAAATAGAACAATACCAACCACTTAAAACATGTTTTGACAGAATGAAAATAGCAGGATATGTCCAGAAACATGGGTCAACAAGAGTCAATGCATACTGCGATTGTATGAATACATTAAATAATAAGTGGATCTGTGAAGAAAATTTAGTAAAAGCTAATGAATTCTACCCTATTCTTGAAAGTTATAAGAAAAATTAATAAATACTATGGGTTATTTTATTGTTTTATGGACGTTAATCAACTTATAGAGTCGCTGCATCCTCTTGAAAGAAAAGTTTTACCTCGCCTCAATCAGGTTACTGAATTTTCAGATCTTCTCCAGGTTACTGGTTTAAAAGATGTTGAAGCTATGCGGGCATTGCAATGGCTGCAAAATAAAGGAATAGTAACCGTTAAAGACACTCTGTATGAAGAAATAAAGCTTGATAAGTTTGGCGAATTGTATTTTAAAATAGGATTGCCTGAAAAGCGGTTTCTAGATGTTCTTGAAAAAGCTTTATACGCTTCAGTTCTTAAGCAAAAAGCAGAACTTAATGATCAAGAATTTAACATCTGCATAGGTTTACTGAAAAAACAAGATCTTATAGCTCTGCAAAAAGAAAAAGAAATTCTTGTCAGCTTAACTGATAAAGGTAAAAAAGTACGCGATGTTGGATTGCCTTTGGAGCATTTCATAAATTCATTGAGCAAACCGCGTTCATTATCAACATTAACTCCGGAAGAAAAGCGTATGTTGAGTGAAATTAAAACTCGTCAAGCACTAATCAAGATAGATATTAAACGATTAAAATCATTTCAACTCACTAGCTTAGGAAAACAATTAGCAACTATGAAATTAGCAGACAATGTTGTTGACACGCTCACCAGTCAAATGCTTAAAGAAGGATCATGGCAGGGAAAAAAGTTTAGGCGTTATGATGTTTCTATTAACGTACCTCCTTTATCAGGCGGAAGAAGGCATTTTGTTCAAGAGTCTATTAAATATATCAAAAGAATTTGGTTAGATATGGGATTTAAAGAAATGCAAGGACCAATGGTGCATACTGCATTTTGGGATTTAGATGCTTTATTTGTACCGCAAGATCATCCAGCAAGAACTATGCAAGATACTTTTTATTTAGGTGATAAGAAAATTATGCTGGGGAGTCTTCCCGAAGATTATAAACAGATACAGGCAGTCCATGAGCATGGCGGAAAAACAGGAAGTACAGGTTGGAGAAGCACGTGGAATCCTGAAGAAGCAAAACAGCTTTTGCTTCGTACTCACACGACAGTATTAAGCGCTTTAAAATTGCATGAATTAACTGAAAAAGATTTGCCAGCAAAATTTTTTAATGTAGGAAAAGTATTTAGAAATGAAGCTCTTGACTGGAAGCATCAGTTTGAATTTTATCAAGTGGATGGGATTGTTATTGATCCCGAAGCAAATTTCAAGCATCTTAAAGGTTATCTCAGACAATTTTTTATGAAAATGGGTTATCCTGATGTTCGCATAAGGCCTGCGCATTTTCCCTATACTGAACCAAGCGTAGAGGTCGATGTTTTGCATCCTGTAAAAAAAGAGTGGGTTGAATTAGGCGGAGCAGGTATCTTCAGGCCGGAAGTAGTTCAGCCGTTGCTCGGAAAAGAGGTTCCTGTTTTAGCATGGGGATTGGGGTTTGGCAGGATTATCTCAGAATATTATTCTATTACTGATATTCGTGATTTAGATAACAGTGATTTAAAAAAATTACGTGAAATTAAGCTCTGGACTCGAGGCGTTGTATAGGTGTTTATGGTATGCCAACCGTTACTTTAAATAAAACAGTTTTTGAAAAATTAGTGGGAAAGAAATTGCCTCTTGATAGACTCAAAGACAGGATTTCTATGTTAGGCACTGACCTTGAAAGCATTGAAGATAATCAGATTAATGTAGAGATTTTTCCCAACAGGCCAGATATGCTAAGCGAACAAGGGTTTAGTCGAGCCTTTAGCAGTTTTATCGGTGAAAAAACAGGATTGCGGAAATATGAGGTTAAGAAAAGCGGCTATAAAGTTATTGTTGATAAATCTGTTGCAATGCGTCCTTATACTGTTTGCGCTGTGGTGAAAAACCTTAAACTAGACGATGAAAAAATACGAGAACTTATGCAAGTTCAAGAGAAACTTGCTACTACTCATGGCAGGAATAGAAAGAAATCAGAATATGGTTTTTATCATTTAGAGAAAATTAATTTTCCGGTAACTTATATTGCAAAAGATCCTACAGAAATTAGTTTTAAACCATTAGGTTTTGATGAAGTTATGCCTGCTTTAAGAGTGGAAGAAATCCATCCTAAAGGCAAAGCTTACAAATGGCTTGCAGATGACTGGAAAAAGAAAGGTTTTAACAAATATCCTTTTTTTATAGACGGAAAAAACATGATAATAGCAATGCTTCCCTATACTAACTCTAATGAAGCAGGAAAAATAGATACTACTACGGCAAATGTTTTTGTTGAAGCAACAGGCAGTGATTTATCTAATATCTCTGTCGCATTAAATATTTTAGTAACTACATTAGCAGATATGGGTGGAGAAATTTATTCCGTAGCTGTAGAATATCCTGATAAAACTATTATTACTCCAGATTTAGCTCCTTCAAAAATGAAACTAGATCTTCCTTACATCAACAAATCATTAGGATTATCTTTATCAGAGAAACAAGCCAAGGAACTGTTGGAACGCATGGGTTATGGTTATGAAAAAGGCAATGTTTTAATTCCTGCGTATCGCGCAGATATTTTACATCAAGTTGACCTTGTGGAAGACATTGCCATTGCTTATGGCTATGAAAAATTTGAAGAACTTATTCCTCAAGTTGCAACTATTGCAGAAGAAGATCGCTTTGAACAGTTTAAGAGTAAAATTGCAGACCTTTTAGTTGGTTTAGGTTTTTTTGAAACAAGCACGCATCATTTAGTGCCAAAAGAAATTCAGACAACATCTATGGATGCTATCCAAGATGTTTTATCTGTTGTTGACCCTGTTAGCATTGAATTTAACACGCTTCGTGCATGGATGCTGCCGAGCCTCATGCAAGTTCTTCACATAAACAAGCATAATGAATATCCGCAGCATTTATTTGAGATGGGAACAGTTTTTAATAAAGGATCTGTTAGCAAACATAATCAAACAGGTGTTATTGAAGAACAGCATCTTGTTGTTGTGCTATGTGGTGAGAGAAATGACTTTACTCGGATACGGCAAGTTCTTGATTACTTATTTAAGTTATTAGAACTATCATATACAACAGCTAGTGTAGATCATCATTCTTTTATTCCAGGAAGGGTTGCTGGAATCAAAGTTGGTTCAACTTCACTTGGGTTTTTAGGTGAACTTAAACCTTCAGTGATACATAATTTTAGTCTTGAGTATCCTGTTGTTGCACTTGAAATTAATCTTACTTCAATTTTTAATTCTATTCTCAGCAATATAGGATCTCATCATAAATAATGCTACGACCATTGAAACAACAAATCCTAATAATTGTTCAAGTGGTGTTGTGATAAAAATAGCATAAGGAATAAACTCGAGCAAAGAGAACATAAACATAACTATTGACAACGGAACTATCACTAAAAGCATAATACCAAAAGTTGCAAATACATGTATTGGATTTTTTAATAAATACTGATAACTTCGCTTTAATGTCTCTAAGACTCCTGTGTTTTGAGTAACAATCATAACTCTTGCAAAAAATTGACTGAAATAAAGAAAAATTGCGTAAACAACAAATACTATTGCTAGAATTCCAGCTAGAACTCCAAAAATAACTTGCAGCGCTCCTTCATTTGCTAGAAGTGCAAACACTATTAGTAATCCTATTATTAATAATGGGATGCCGATTAATCCAAAAGTATATAATAAACTATATTTGAAATATGTTTTCCAGTAAATATTCCCATAATAAAATGCTTTTTTGAACGGACAAAAACCTTTTATTGCAATCTCTTTAAGAAATCCAAACGTCATACTGGTAATGTAGTTCCCCAAGATCATAATTACGAGCAACCAGATCATTAATTCTACCATCCCTACAACAATAAATTGTATGCTCATAATATTTATGTTATTAATAGTACTCAAAGTATTTCCACTTGCTAACAACAATATCCAAAAAAATAATCCACCCAAACCAAGAATAATTAATAGATATACCAAACCAACCAACAGAAACCAAAAAATATTGAGATTTTTTCCAAAAAGCTTTATTGCAGTTCCAAGTTCTTGGAAATAATCAGTCATACGTTAACATCATTCCTTTTTTGTTTTAAATACTTTTTCTTTTTTCTTGCGTATTCGCTTAGCCCTTGTTGTTGGTTGTTTAGCTTGTGCAGCTTTTTCTTGACAGAGTATATTTAATGTTTTCAACACTTCAACTACTTTTTCATGTGAAACATCTTTAGAAATCTTAACTTTATCCTGTGTAGGTTCAAGGTGCAGTATATTACATTTTCTTCGCCTTGTTTGTCCATCAATAATAACGGTTCTTTCATCTACATTGTCTACAATGACACCATATTTACCAGCATCCCTGCCAGCAATTTTCATACAAACTCTGCCTATTTCAAACATATAACATCCCTCCTGTCTCGCGTCTTAAGGTTGTCGCCAAATCCTTAGAGACATTCTCAATTGAGAATTCTAATGATTATCTTTTTATTGAATCCGCACACGTTGTTTTAATGCCATCCGCATAGCGCGTGATGATAATACTCCACCAAAAGGACGTGAAGGCCGTTTTGAGCTTTTTGGCATATTCTGCATTTTACATGAATTAGCTCTTGGAACACCTTTTAATGTTTCACCAGTAATAGGGCATGTGCCTAATTTAGGCTTTCTTGGTCTATAATGAATGATATTCCTTCCTCCTGGTGTTCTTATATATACCCTTCGCAATGTTCTTGATCTTTTTCTTGGTTCTGGCATATTATTCTCCTCATTAATATTTAGTTTTTTGTCTTCTTACTATTTCTTTTAGATATTATATGGTTTTTTTACTTGCTTTTTAAAGGTTGTTATTTTGGGAGAAAAAATACTTCAAAAAATTTAAATTGTTGTAATCACTTCAAATTCATCGCCTTTAACATCGAAATTATCTAAATTTGTTAAAACCTTTGCTGCTGCAAAAGTATCATCATCAGAATAACCTTCTACAATTATTGCATATTTACCATTTTGATGCGGAATCAATTTGATTTTACCTTTGCCAGGTTCAAGCCCATTTTTGCAATCTTCAGGATTATTATGTAATGCTGCTGTAACTGCATTTACACAAGAATTACCAATTACGATCATATTTTGTGCATAAATATTCGGTATTTCAGAATCTAACTTCATAATATTCTCTTGTACATTCATTTCTTTTTGCAAAGAAGCCAAAATATCATTAGCAGCAATAATATAGCTTGCTGAAGCACTTATACCTATTACTATAATACCATCAAACTTTCCGTTAGTTTCAAGAAAATCAGGAAAGTCATTAAGTTCATATCCTAAATTGTAGCATGAGTCTAATGCTTTATCTATTTCTTTTTTGAATTTAGAATAAGGTTGAGCACCACTAACTTCTTCTCCATTTATAAGAAAGTAAGGAACACTATAAATTCCTAAGTTAATAGCATCATTCATATCATTTGTTACTTCATCTTGATATTTGCCTTTTATTAAACAGTTAGTGAATTGATTTATGTTGAGCTTTTTTTCTTTTGCAATCAAACGAAAAGTAGTAGTATCTAATTTTTTATTTAAATTATTGAAAGTATTGAGCACATTGTAATTAAATAATGCTGTATGATACTCCCAAAATTTACCTTGTTCATCTGCACATTCAGCTGCTTCTGCTGCTTTTTGTGCTTGAGGATGAAAAGCTAACGGATAATCTCTGTACACGAGTTTTGCTTTCCCTGTTCCAATGTAATCTTTTTTTATGTAATGCAATGTTTCTTTATAGAATTTTGCGCTAAATGGCTCTTGATAGTCACCAAACCAAACAATTGAAATGGGAGCATTTTTGTCTCCTAAAACAGGATCATCATCATTATATTCATTATAAGGGCATTCGTTAGCCATTACTAATTGTGCTAAGGCAAAGCATATGAATAAGATTATGATTATTTTCTTCATTAAAACCCTCACCAAATAGTAAAGAAAAGGGGTTTAATTTAAATATTTTATTGCTATCTCCCCTATTTTAGTAAACCTTCATCACTTTTCTCAAGCTTATGCTAAATATAATTGAAAAAATGATATATGTTCCCAGCCATCCAAATCCTCCTATCCATGGTATTGATTGTAGTACTGGAATTCCTTGAAATGGCTGGACTTTTTTATTGCTCATAATTATTTTTTTTAATTTACTTTTTTTGATTAAAGTAATTGGCGGCTTATACTCAGTAAGCTCTTGATTTTCAGCAATAATTATTTCATTTTTGTGTTCTTCACCAATATCATTACTTACGTTATATTTTAAAATATATTGCCCTGCTTTTCCTTTCATAATAAAGGTCGCTTTGTTTTCAAGAATTGGTTGCACTCTATCGGTTAACATTTCAATGTTTTGCGGTATGATGATACTCACATTTCCTACGGTAGGATCTTCAAATTCTAAGGTAGTGCTAAATTCTTGGTCTTGAACAATTGGATAATACCCCATATGTGCATGTAACCAGCCAAAGATTAATATCAAAGGAATAAACGTAAGCAATGTTGGCTTTAATGACTGCATCATATACTTCATATTTGTTTCCATTGCTTTTTTCTGCACTTCCATCATTTTTTCAGGCTTGTCCCGAAGTGTTTTCATTTCATTTTGAAATTCCTTAATTTCTTCTTTCAATCGCTTCATTAAATCCTGGTCAGTAAACTTCTTATATGCTAATGTCATTAAAAATGAAAGAATGCCTGAAATAATTATAATTGAAATTAACGAAGGCAATTTTAACAGTGGAGATAGAAAAGGGTCAAGAATTGCATTTAATACCATCTTAACTTTCTCCCATCATCTTTCGCATCATAGGATGCATGTCCATCATATGCTGCTTAGCAATATCTTCATATAGTTTGTAAATAATCATAACTGTTAATAAAATTCCTGTACCTTGGCCAAGGGCCCCGAGAATATCAGCAATGCTGGATAAAAATCCAATAGTTGCTCCACCCATAATCGTTAATGGCCCAATATATCTTTCAAGAAGTCGCTCTAAAATACGCTCATCTCTTCTAAATCCAGGGATTGTTAACCCAGATGCCATCATTTGTTTTGCTTGTGACCGTGCATCCATGCCTGAGGTTTGCACCCAAAAATAAGAGAATAACATACAGCCAATAATCATGATTAGCATATAGGTTACTGCTTGGACATAGGGTTGCCACCCTATATCAAATCCATTGTTCTGGATAATCATCCCTAATAATCCTGATTGCCCTCCAGGCGGGTAAATCCAGGTGATTAAACCTGAAATAGCATTTCCATTTGCATCTACTCTACCGAGAAATGTGTATCCCCAATTATTGAGCAATCTCGCCCAAAGCTGAATATTTGCTAATAATGCTGAAACAAGAATAACAGGCAATACATTAGCATAGGTGAAACTTAAAGGCCATCGAATACCATGCCCTCGAACACGGCCAAATGAAAGCGGAATCTCGATTTTCATTGATTGAATATAAACTGCAATAATAAATACTAAGATGGTTGAAATAATTGCAGCAAGGGCCATGAGAATAACACTGATATCTCCTCTTCCAAATGCCTGAAACATTTGTGGAATTGCGCCAACTACATAGGTGAATTCGCCTGAAACTGCTTCTTGTCCTGGCATCCAGCTTAATGCTCGAATAAAAATAGATTTTGATACTCCTGCTGCAATAAACAAACTTACCCCAGAACCAAATCCCCATTTACTGGCAATTTGGTCCATTAATACAATCATGTATCCTCCTAAAGTTAATTGGAAAATTAATAGCAATTCTAAACCAAAGTATAAACCAGTGCCACGTAATGCTTGATCAGGCGCTAAACCACCCATTAACACATAAATACTTGCTTCAAAAATAATGAAAAAGATGGTCATCACTTTTTGCAGCCCTTGAAAATCCTTTTTTCCTTCAGTTGTCGTTAAATCAAAGTGCAAAATTCCTGATCCATTCAAAAGCTGCAATACAATTGAACTTGTTACAATTGGACCAATACCTAATGAAATAATACTTCCAAAACTTGCACCAAGAATAACTGATAGAAATTCAAATCTTTGTAAAAAATTAACATTCAATCCAAATAAAGGAATTATCCCTAATACAAAAAATAACACCAGAATTAAACCTGTCCACTTCAATTTTTCCTTAAATGAAAGTTTTCGTTGCGTAGGACCTTCAACTTCAGGAAGGTAGGTACTGATGGTTTTTAACCATTTCATAATGTGCCTCTTTTATGATCTCTTATCATACAGCAGTCTCTGCTTCTTTTGCAGTTTCTTCAGCTTTTTTTTCAACCATAACTTCTCCACCAGCATCTTGCACTTTCTTTATTGCATTTGCTGATGCGTATTGAGCAGTTATTTTGAATTTTGTTTTAGTATTACCTGTTGCTAATAACTTGTCGTATCCTAATTTTTTTAAATCAATAATTGTAAAACCCTTTTCTTCTTGAATTACTTTAGCTTTTAATAAATATTCTCGTTTTCTTTCCAACTCAACTATGTTGATAGCACACACTTCTTTTTTATTTGGTCTTACAAAACCATGTCTGCCAAAAACTCTTTTTTCTTTTAAGTAGGTTGGTTTTTTTGCATCCCCTCGTTTTCCAGAACCTGCATTACCTACTCCTCCTTGATGACCAGAACCTCTATGTTTTTTCATAGCTCCCCATCCATGGGTTTTTGTGCCTCGCATTCTTACAGATTTTTTTTTCTTATGGGTGCGTATAACCGTCATTTTATACCATCCTCTTGATTAAGTCATTCATTTTTTGGCCTCTATTGCCTAAAGCACCACCTTGTGAAAATGAGGCTTTAATTCCCTTTCTTCCAAAGCCTTTTTTTGGAGAATTTAATCTAAAAAATTTCTTTGTTTTTTCAGGATCTTTTGGATTTTTTTCCTGCCTTTTTTCAAGCAACAAATCTACGGTTTCATTATCAATTTCTCCCCACGTAACATAATCTTTAACTTTTTTTATCATCCCCATAATGCTTGGTGTCCCTTCATACACTACACAGAAATTTTTCTTGTGAAGTTTAAGCATATCTAGGGTATCTCTGATATCTTTGTTAATATTAATTATTCCTCTGATTCTTACTATTCCAACCAATGGCCATTTTTTTCCAGATGCAGCTTTAGCGCCTGTTTTGTGGTGTTTACTTGTTGTTTCCGCCATCTTATTCTACCTTTGCTGATCCTTCATGAACCCGGAGAACTTTATAATGTTGTGGCTGTAATTTGGTTCTCATAAGTTCCTTTAGAGCTTCTTTACAAGCTAAGATCATATTCATTTTTGTACTTGTCTGACCATGGGTTTTTGACCTAATATTTTTAAGTCCTGCTAATCCCATAATTTTTTGGCATTCTTTTTCTACACATAATCCTGTTCCTTTAGGAGCAGGCATTAACCTCATTCTTACTGAACCGCATTTTCCATTAACTGCAAATGGAATAGTATGGGGATCATCACTGGTGTCTTCCCAACTCCCGTTTCCTCTTCTGATTTTAATAATATTTAATTTTGCATTCCTAAATGCTTTTTCTCGCGCAGGAACAGTTTCTTTTGATTTTCCCAATCCTATACCAATATGACCGTTTTTATCACCTACAATAGCAATGGTTGAGAATTTTGGCTTATTACCTTCTCTTGTTTTTTTCTGGGTTTGCCTAAAGACTCTTCTTTGGCCGCCACCAAATTTACCTTTTGCTTGACCAACGAGCAGCAGATCTGTTTCAAGTGTTGGTAATAGGAGATCTACGATCTCTGGTTCGAGAATTCTGTAACCTTTGTCAAGTATTTCATCAATATCAGTAATTTCCTTGTTTTTGACCTTTTTTCCTAATTCAGTTTTTGGCTGCCAGGCATCTAATTTTGTTGTTTGTTTAGGAGGAGCTATTTCTGATTCTGCTCGCGCAAGTTCTTCAACGCTAATTACTTCAGCTTCTTCTTTTACTTCTTCGACTACTTGAGGAATCTCTTCTTCAGCTTCTTCTTTCTTCTTAGGATGTTCTTGTTTTTTTGCCATAGTACGTACCTTTCAAAATATTCTCTTTTACTTTCTTACCTAATGCAGTTACTGGTGTTTTATTGTACAATTCAATATGCTTTCCTAAAATTCTTTCTTCTGTTGGAAGATTATCTTTTGAATGAGGAATATCCATGCCTGCGTCTAATGCTCCTTTTAACAATGCATATAATTTTGATCCTTTTGTGGAGATATTTAATCCAATATCAAATATTGCGTCATTGATATTCTTTGCTTTTGCTTTTTTGCCCAATAACAATCCAACAAGATATGCAGCAGGAATATTGTTTTTACTTCCTGACCATCCATATTTGTTTAGTTCATTACTGTCAGCAGCAACCTGAACCACATCACCTTGTGGTTTGTACACTATTATTTGCGCGCGGATGTTTTTTAAGGATTTTCTTGCTACAAGACGCGGCTTGCTGCCAAGCAACTGCTTTAATCTTTGCTTGTAATCTGTTTTACCTTCACGTTTTCTTCGGTGTGGAACTACTTTAGTAATGTTTCTCATTGTTGTTCAACTTTGTTTTCTTGTTTTGTTAATTTATTATCTTCAATATACAATTTAAGGTGTCTTAAACTTCTGAAAAATCCACCTTTTATTTTTAAGTATAAATTTCGAGCAATTTTTAGGTCAATAACCTGCTTTTCCTTTAACCTTCGTATGAATGATCTTTGCAGCCTCACTTTATTCATCCATGCTAATTTACCTGGATTTCTTGCGGATTTAAGACCGCGCCTATTTCCTTGACCACGCTGCCTTCCTTTTACTTTTTGCGCTTTTCTTTTCTTTGCCCTAAATCGTGAGATTCCAATCTTTCTTTCTTTGACAATAGCTCCTTTTTCGATAAGCGCTTTAAGGTCAGCTCGCGTAATAGCTTCTTTTATTTCAGACAATCGTGTGATATCTATCTTCACGCGGTTAGGTGAGCATTTTAAGATGCTTGCTGCAATTCGTTTTTGTACATTAAGTTTCATAGGTTATCTACCCGTATGTTTCTGAACCTTTTTTTGTTAATACTTTATCTTTTTCCTTTTTTTCTCCTTCTTTTTGTTCTTCAGTAATCGTTGGTTCATCTACCTTCTTTTCAATGCCTTTTTTCTTTTCTTTTTCTGCTTCTTTTTTTTGTTTTTCCTGTTCCCGGTTTTTTTTCTTTTCCTTTTTTTTCGTTAATATATCTTCAGCAGTTTTTAAGAACTGTTCAGGATGTTTATAATTCATAATCGTTATCTTTCTGCTCAAGGCTTCTTTAATCATGCCAGTCCTATTTCTCATACCAACTGTTTTTGTGATCATTGCAGCTTGCGTTTGAGGATCAATTGCTTTTAGTTGATCCAGATTGCTTACTTGCACTTGTGTTAATCCTTGTCTTGTCAAGCATCTTACTTGAGCTGGTGATTTAAAACCAGGTGAAACACATCTATTATAACCTTTTTCATGAAGACGCATTTTACTTTGCAAACCATGAGGTTTTTTCCATGTTTTTTTTATCCTTACTTTTTTATGAGCATCCTGTCTCATAAAAGCAGGCTTTCTTTTTTTTGCTTGCCTTCTCAGTTGTAATAATCTTTGCATATCTTTAATCATAATGCCACCTAAGGTTTTTCTGTAATGTAAATTCCCTGCTGGAATATTCTTCTATCAAAACTATTTCTTCTCGTGATTTGTTCTATTGAACCTGCAGTTTGCCCAACAAGCTCACGATCTATACCTTCAACGATGATGTCATCGCCCTGAACAGCAACTTTTACTTTTGGGCTTAATTTTAATTTTCTTGGAACTTTTTCGCCAATAAAATTCTTAATGACTAATTCATGAGCGCCAATGCTTACATTCATAGGAAAATGACCTGAGCAAATCTTTAGTTTGCAGGTAAATCCTTCTTCAACACCCTTGATAAGGTTCTTAAGATGAGCATTGAAGGTGTACATCATTCTTTTGTCAGTTTTTGTTTTTCGACTTGTTGTTAATTTTATTTTGTTTCCTTCTATACTCATTTTTATTTTAGGGTGAAGCAGTTTTTTCTCAAGCTCTCCTTTTGGACCTGTTACTTTTACTATTCCATGAGCTAAAATTACTTTGACTTTTTCGGGAATTTCTATTTCTTCATCATATACTTTTTCTTTTGCCATAGTTCATCATATTTTTAATAACAATAAGCTATTAATTTTCCCCCTATGTTATGTTTCTTTGCATCAGTATGCGTCATAAGTCCTTTTGAGGTTGATACTAACAATATCCCAAAATCTTTAGCAGGTAAAAATCTTTTTTCAAATTTTTCATAATTGTCCTTTGTTACTGCATGACGCGGCTTAATAACATTGCAGTTATTTATATTTCCTCTCAAGACCACTTCCAAAATCTTGCCTTTGCTTGTCTCACTTTCCTTTACTTCACCAATATAATTATTATCCTGCAATATTTTTATATTCTCCTTCAAAAAATTTGAAACTGGCCTAATCACACATTTGTCTTTTCCTCGTTTTTCTGCGTTTAACATTTGTGAATATGTATTTGCTAATGGATCATTTACTACCATAGTTACACCTTAGTTGTATTGTTTAAATCCTAATTTTGTTGCTATTTCCCTAAAACACTGCCTGCATACATTCAAACCGTATTTTCTAATATGACCGCTAATACGACCGCATCTTCTGCATCTTCTTAATGCAATTCCTGTTTTTCTTTGTTTAGGAGCATTATGCTTGATATACTTCTTCAATTTCACCGGCTTTGCTTTCAGTTGGGTGAATGCTTTATTGAAATTACTATATGACATGCTTATTCCTCCACGGTAATGCCAAAGGTTTCCTGCATATACTTTATTGCAGCTTCTTTTGTAATTCGCTGCTTTGCCGGAATTTTCCTTGCCCGGTATTTTCTTCGTTTAATTCTGAATCCTGCTTTTTCTAAAGTAATACATACTTGAAGTCCCATAAGACCAACGTCTGGATTATAACCAACCTGCGGGATATCGATATACTCATGAATCCCAAATGCAATACTTCCATTCTCATCAAAATTTGACGGAACTAATTTGTTTGCTTTAGCTTTTAAAAAGCGCTTAATTAATTCGATATTTGAGGTATCCCTTATGGTTAATTTACAACCTATCGGTAAGCCAGGCCTGACCCCCCATGAAGGAATTCTTTTCTTAGTGATTGTTTTGACGGGATCAACATTAGTGATATGTTTAATGAGCTTTACTCCTTTCTCTAATCTTGTTTGGTCTTTCCCTGCACCAATGTTCAAGGTTATTTTTTCAATTTTTATTTGACGCATCTTATTATCCATAATAATCATCATATAGTTTTCATTTTTTTATTTAACCATCGCAATTACTGGCGTATTTTTGCCAATAATAAATGCATATTCTTTTGCTGTTTCCAATAACATTCCTTCATCAGTTTTGAATGCAATAATCTCTTTTTCTACCTTTTCTATACGTCCATATTTTCCGATTTGTTTTCCACCAGTGAAGTATACATAATTTCCTTTTTCAAAAGTAAGATGATCAGTAATTTTATTTTCTTTAATGTTCATTATGGCAACATCTCCAACGTTATAATTATCTTTATCAACAATAATATTGCATCCATCATTAAAATTCAACTGCATACGGGCTTTTTTCAATGTTGTTTTCTTTATAATCTTTCTCGGCTTAACGTGCTTTTCTTTAGCTTCGATTTCCTGCACCACTAACTTGCCTTTATTGTTAAAAAGCATGCGATATGCCTTGTTTATTTCAGGAATTTCAACAATATCAAATAATCCGACACCATACGCAATTCTTTTCCTTCTTTTTCCATCAACCATCACTTCTTTGTTATACACAATATCTCTTACTTCTTTGGTTGTTTTTGCTAATCCTAAAAACTCTTTGATAATCACGTTTAAAGGCATGCATTCTTCTAACGTATGACCTGAAGGATCAGGCCTTGTAATAAATACATTCTCTTTTCGCTTAATGCTCCAAGTTCGCGGAGCATTGATTCTGTTTAAGTGTGATTTTACCATTTATACCTTCACCTTGGATTGTTGTTTTTGCGATTGCTCATTACTCTTTGGAAATCTTCTCCTATCGTCAGTGTTTAACTCAGTAATCTGCAATTTTGATGGCTGGAGCGGATAGTATGATTTTGATCCATCTTTTCTAGTCATATGAATATTTTCAACATATACTTTTGTTTGTTTTACTGATACTCGTTCTACTTTTCCTTTCTTTCCTTTATGAGTGCCTCTCATTATTTTAACGGTGTCACCTTTTCTTACTTGTAACGACCGCACATGATATTTTTTTCTTAACTCTTCAGCAAGATTTGCATTAAGGAATTTACGCTTAATATGCAGCGGCGCATTGTAGCGATATTTTCTTTGTTTTCGCGGCTGCGTACTTGCAACCCATGCAGTTGAAAATGCTTTTTCCATTGTGTCTCACATGTCTTTGTAATTTTTTTATATGTTTTTTTATATGATAATACTTGCAATTTTAGCTACACCAGGCCATCGCTCGCAAGCTTCTTTTGCTATAGGGCCTTTGAAAATAGTTCCTTGAGGGTTGCCTTTATCGTCTTTTAATACGACTGCAGCGTTGTCTTCAAATTTAACCCTTGTTCCATCAGGACGCCTATACTCTTTTTTCTGGCGTACGACAACGGCAAGCACTACTTTTTTTCTCATGTCTGGCTTGCCTTTTTTAACTGCTGCACGAATTAAATCACTAACCCCTGCATTTGCCTGCTTTCCTTTTGACGGCTTGTTGCCTTTTCTTGTAATAAGCATAATTACTTTAGCTCCGCTGTTATCACAGGTTTCAATCATAGCACCATGATTTAATCCACGTGTTACTCTTGCGCTTATTGCTTGCATAGTTATCTACCCATCACTTTTGTTATAATGAAATTTTTAGTTTTACTTATTTTTCTTGTTTCTTTTATTTCCACAACATCACCAACATTAAGATGAGTTATGTTGTCAGGAATATGAGCAATTATTTTAGTTCTTCTTTTTTCATATCGTTCGTATTTAGGAATAAAAAATCTTCTTTCCCATACTACATGAGCATTTTTTTGCAAACTAATCCTTACTACTTTTCCAATGAATGTTTGTCCTCTTGTGGTAAGATTATTTTTATCTGTTTTTTGGTTCATGGTCTCACGTTATTTTTATCCTTTCTTCGGGTCTTTTGTTTATTAATTCTCCTTTAATGCTTATTTTTTTGTTTTTTAATTCCAGCACAAATGTTGCGCCTTTTTTCTTGATTTTTTTTACTCCCTGTTCGTTTTTTATGATTATGAATTCTTTTGTTTCATCAATGATGGTGCCTTTGCAATTTTTGTTGCAGTTATTTATTGCATCATTGACCACTACCTTTTTTCCTATGAACTCAATTTTGAGTATATTTTCGCTTTCTTTGTCCATTGTTTAATAATAGTTACTCACGTTTACTTAATTTCAATTGACTCTGCAGCAAATCCAATTTCAACCAATACTTCGCGTACGCGGTGCTTATGGTTGCCTTGGAGTTCAATAATACCTTCTTTAAAGGTGCCTCCGCAGGCAAATTTTGCTTTGAGCTTCTTGGTGAGTTCTTTGATATCAATTTCTTTTTTATCGATACCACTAATCGCGGTGTATACTTTGCCGAACTTCTTCTTGACATTATATACACTGATTTTTTGACTTTCTTTTGCAATGACTTCACATACACAGAGTTCTTTCGGCAACCCACATGTTGTACAAATTTCACTCATTGCTTTGCAACCTTCTTTTGTGTAGCTAACATTTTTATTCTGGCAATTGTTTTTTTCAATTGTTTTACTTTGCCGGGATTTTTAATTTGAGTTCCTGTAGCAATCTGCGTGTTTTCTTTCATTAATTCTTTATACACTTCCTTTAGTTTTTCTTCCCGCTCTTTCTCCGGCAATGACTGTAATTCTTTAATTTTCATGAGTATCCTCTTTAACAGCTTCTTCTTTTCCTTCTTCAGCTCCTGCCTCTTTTTTTGCTTTTGATTTTCTAGCTCGCTGCTGGGATCGCCTTTTTTTCTTTTGATCTTCTTTTCCTTCTTCGACCCCTGTTTCTTTTTTTGCAGTTGCATCTTGTTGAACTTGAGTTTCATCACTGCTTTCTCTCATTTTTATTTTATCGGGCAATATAACATCGGGCGGCATGATTCTTACTTGAATACCTAAGGTGCCGCTTTTTAATTGCGCTTGCGTATAAGCAGTCTTTACTTGCGTTACTGCAACATCTCCTGATTTTTTTAAAAACCCTTGGTAAAATCGCCAGCGCTTTGCACGGCTGCTTGGTACTTTTCCACTGATTAATATCTCAATACCAAGAGCGCCGGCATTCATGACATCTTCCATAGCTTTATGCCCGACGCCTTTGAATCGCGCGCTTCCAAATTTCTCCAATGAATTTGCAATTCTTTCAGCAACAATGTTAGCATCAAAGTTAAGATTTTCAATTTCATTAATCTCAATTTGCGGATTTTCTAAATTAAATTTCTTTTTAAGGGTATTGGTTAATCTCTTGATGCTTTGCCCTTTTCTTCCAACGATCAAACCAGGACGGGAAGCATAAATAATAACTTTCTCACCCAAAGGTGTCATCTGTAATTTAGTATCGCTTAAACCTACGCGCTTTAAATTTTGGCGGACATATTCTTGAATTTCAAATCGCTTCATTTTTTCAGCAAGTATTTTTTTCTCAATCATAATTTAGCCTCTTTCTTTTTTTGCAGTTGCTTTTTAGCTCCTTCTGCAATGACTATTTCAATATGCGTTCTTTTCATTTGTCTTCTGCTTTGCCTTCCAAACCTGAAGGGGCGTGAAGCTCTATGGGCGCAGACATGGATTACTTCTAATAGTTCAGTGTTAAATCCTTTAAATTGCGCATTAGCAACCGCTGATTTCATCAATGATAATATCTCACCACATGCTTTTTCTGGATAACGACCAGCAGCCATTTTACCAGGACGATGGGCAGTGTCGCGGTTGAATCTGGTATAGGGAATCGCTTCTTTTTTGTCAATAACATTCTGAAGCAATGCCAAAGCTCGAGTTACTGGCTTGTATCTTAAGGCATTGCAAATTAATACTGACTCTTTTGTTGAAACGGGTAGTGATTTGCCTAATACTCTCGCCATGGTTTCTTTGTTGTAATCCTTGAATGCATAATGTTGATCTGCCATATGTTTGACCTAATCCATTTATTTTTTTATTTTGCCCGTTTATTTCACTGATAAGTTAGAGCTTGATTTCGTAGCGCCGATACCTGGAGCTGAATGGGTAACTCTTGTTCTTGTTAATGCAAATTCACCGAGGAAATGCCCTATCATTTCAGGCTGAATTCCAATAGGGACAAAGCCTTTTCCATGGTGTATCTGAACTGTTTTTCCCACCATTATCGGCGTTATAACAATATCCCGGCAATGTGTTTTAGTGTTATTGCCTTTTTTCTGCAAATGACGCATAAATGCGTGATGTTCTTCTCTTGTTTCCCGCAGTAATGATCTTCGCTGCCGCGCAGGAATCAATTTAGCAAAGTCCTGCAATGACATTTTTTGCAATTCTTCTAATGTTTTTCCGCGGTATTTGAATATTTTTTGCGCCATCTTTTAACCTTTGTTAGCTTTTATCTTTTTCCTTTTTTCTCTATGTTATTGACTGCTTGTTTTTCTCCCGGTTCTTCTTGGGTGAAGCATACCTACGTTTCTTCCCGGAGGAGCATTCTTAGGAGCTGGTCTTGCTTTTGATTTTCTTGAAGTTCTCTTATTTCCGAATGGGTGGTCAACAGCGTTCATTGCTCCACCGCTTGTTCTTGGATATAAACGATTCTTCTTTCTCATTTTAAATAACTTTGTGCCTGCTTTTAAATACGGCTTTTCAGTTCTTCCTGAACCTGCAACAATTCCTATAGTTGCACGGCAGTTAACATGAAAATTTTTTTCTTTTTTTGAAGGTAAAATAACCGTGACATAATCTTTAGATTGTGTAACAACACGAGCTGTTGTTCCTGATGCGCGTACAAATTTGCCGCCATCACCTGGAGCTGCTTCAATATTATAAATACTTGTTCCTTCAGGAATATCTTTTAATGCGACAATGTTTCCAGCTTTTATTTCATGAGTGTTAGCTATGATCTTTTGATTAACTTGGAGATCTTCATGCGCAATCATTAACTCGCGCTCACCATTATCATATCTGACTTCTGCTAATGGCGCTGAATGCGCTCTGCACCTGATAATATCAAGCACAATGCCTTGGACTGGCTGTTGTGTTGCTTTGCAATGTTTTGCTTCTCCTTTAAAGTTAAAACTATGAGCCCTATAAGTACCCGAACCTGATCCTCGCCTTTGTGTTATAATTCGTTTACCCATAGTCCATCAGTTTTTTTACATTAATCCTAATTGTGTTGCAGTATCAATCGCTGGATATTCAGGAGAAAGCTTCACTATTGCTTTTTTCTTTCCTCCTGGCGTTGTCCAGGTATTTATTTTCACAATTTTTACTTTGAATAATGATTCTACTGCTTTTTTGATTTCCTGCTTTCTTGCTTTTCTCTCTACCATAAAGGTTAATTTATTATCTGATTCCATCAGACGAATAGCTTTTTCTGTTGCTACGGGATATTTAACGATGCTGTATTCTTCTATTTCCATAGGGTCAATCTCACATGAATAAATTTTCTTTTTCTAATCTTTCAATCGCAGCTTGCGTGAAAATAGTTAGTCTGCCCATTTCACAACCAGGCGCTAACAATTCAGCATTAAGACTATTTACTTGAACAATATCTATTCCTCTTATGTTTTCAGCTGCATTCAGTAATTTGCATTGTTGAGATACTACTAATAATGGTCCTTTTTTTGTTTTATATTTTCTTCCTCTTAATTTTCCTTTTCCTGCACGAATTTTTCTTGGTTTTGTTCTTCCAAGTTCGAACTCAAGACCAAGTTTTTCAAGCACTTCCTGCACTTGTTTTGTTTTGTCAAGATCTTCCATCTTATTCTCTACGATAAAAGGATATACTGCGGGGACTTTATGGCCACGCTGGGTCACTAATTCTTTAATCATAGTTGCTGCCATCGCACTTCTGATAGCTTTTCGGTTTTCTTTTTTATTGATTTTAATTTCCCAAATTTTCTCTGCTTTTGGCGGATGAGCTCTTCTTCCCCCCACGGTCCCAGGAGCTAATGCACCAACCCAATTAAACTGTGTACCTCTATGACTCATAATTTTTCGCGGCACTCGAGAAATTCCATGACCATATGAACCTTTGTAATCTCTTCTTCTTCTGCTGATTTTAGCAGAAACCTTCTGACCTGCTCGCGGGTCAGCTCCATACGGTTGTCGTCTTCCTGCTTGCAATACTTCTACTGCCCTTTTAATAACATCAGGCCTAATTTCCTCGCTAAACTGTTTTGGCAACTCTTTTTTGCCTATTTCAGTTTTTCCGATACTCATTACAGGAATTTTCATGTTTAATTACCTTGTTTTGATTCAAGACTGGTGTATATAATTGTGGGCGCTTCTGACGGAACGTTTCTTGCTGGTCTTATTGCAGCGTTAAAACGCACTAATCTTTTTCTTGCGCCAGAAACTGAACCTTTGACGAGGAGATATTGGGTTTTTACTAGACCATAGCTTAAAAATCCATCTTTAGGATTAATTTCTTCAGGTTTATCAGAGATCTTAACCAGCCATTTATTCATGTCAGTTCTCGTATGGAATCCCATTTGACCTGCATGCGCAACACGATACATCATGTGAGCCTGACCACGCCATGCGCCTAAACTTCCTGGACCTCGTTTTGTCTTCTCAGCTTTATGTGAACGTATTGCAACACCGAATCTTTTTACTGGCCCTTGCAATCCTTTTCCTTTAGTAACTCCATGGAAATCAAGTAATTGCCCTGGCTTAAATACTTCTGAAACAGGTATCTCTTTAGAAAGATGATCTTTAATATAAGCAAGCTGCTGTTCTTTACTGCCACCTAGCCCAACTTCAAACACTTCAGGTCTTTTCTTTCCATAACCACTCAACCTTGGCTGAGTATATACTTTGACACGAATCATATCAACATTCTGCAGGTTGATATCGTCAAATACTGGTTCTTTTTGCTCTTTCGGAAGCTTTAATTTTCTTCCTAAATCTTTATCAACTTTATTAGGAATTTCTTTTAATAATTTTAATTGATCACGATAAGCTTTTTTGTAGAATCTTACTGATGCGATCTTTAAAGGAGGGCATTCAATGACTGTAACTGCTGTTGTTCTCTCCTCACCTTTTTTCTTTACTGTTTTCCTATTATCAACATACGTAACATGCGTCATACCTACTTTATAACCTGCAAAACCTAATAGTTTAGCATCTTTATTTTCAGGCCATGCTCTGACACGAGGATATATTCTTCTCGCTCGTTTTCTTGGCCAAAATTGCATGCTTCCATGTCTTGAAGTTCTTGGTTGACCCATGTGTTTTGCCTTTTTATTATTTTAAGAGCACCAAGTCTAGCCCAAAGAATGTGGATATTATATAATCCGCCTATTCATGATGTTATTTTGAGAAGGAGTTTAGCTCCGTACTGAAAAACATCTTTTCAGGCTTGGCTTGTTTGCTTTGTATCTAACTATATTATGGTTATAATACATCATACACATCTTTTATGTGTATTGATGGGGAAGGACAAGGGGTTCTTTATAAATGTTATGGATTCTTGTAGTGCTGAAAAAGTGGTAAATGACTCTAGGTTAACTTTATATAATAACACTATTAACAATCTATCTACTTATGGACCTGTAGCCTAGCCTGGATAGGGCGACAAATAATAGGTACAACCTGAATAAGGTAACTATTATTCGCTAGAGCCTTCTAAGCTGTAGGTCGCGAGTTCGAATCTCGCCAGGTCCGCCTTTATTTTTGGATAATTGGTTAATCATATGCGATTAAACGATGTTTTTCGGACTATCTTAAAAATTATAAATTTCCGAAAAATATGGGCGAAACGAGGTGCAACCGAGTGAAGTCGCTTAATCGCTGTTAAAATCTTTTTCCATACAAAGGGTGGATAGTGCCCCGACAGTTTGAGATTATGATGGAAAAACAATTAAATAGGGGTGTTCATTATGACTAAAAATATGTGGATGGTAAGAGCAGGAGAAAGTGCGTATCTTATAGATGATTTCAAAAAAAAGAACTATGTTGCGATTGGATGGAATAGAATTAAGGATGCTTCAAAGATTAAGGACAAAGAAGAAGTAAAACAACTAATACAAGAAAAATATTCAGAAAATAAGAAACATCAGAACATTGTTTCCGCAGGTCAATTCAGCAGATTCTTGTTCGAATTTAAAAAAGGAGACTATGTTCTATCCTACGATCCTAATAACAGGGAATATCTAGTAGGAGAATTGACTGGCGATTATGAATACGCTGCAAATCAAAGAGAGTATCATCATGCTAGGCGGGTTAAATGGTTAGGGAAGGTTAGCAGAGATAAACTTTCAACATCTACAAGAAATACATTAGGCGCAATTTCTACAATCTTTGAAATTAACGATGTAGCCCAAAAAGAGATTATATCCGTTCTTGAAGGTAAAAGAGAAATAGAAGATGAAGTTCAAGAAGAAACCGATGAAGAGACTCTTAAAGAAGATATGGTTTCAAGGGCTCATGAATTGATAAAAGATAAAGTTCTTGATTTAGATTGGGAAGATATGGAAAAATTAGTGGCAGGAATATTGAGAGCAATGGGTTACAAAACATTGATTACTGAAAGAGGGGCTGACAGGGGAAAAGACATAGAAGCTTCTAAGGATGGTCTGATGCTTGAAGAACCAAGAATAATTGCAGAGGTAAAGCATAGGAGCGGACAGATGGGGGCAAAGGAAATAAGAAACTTTAACTCGGTTCTCAGAGGGAGAAAAGGTCTTTACATCTCTACTGGTGGTTTTTCAAAAGATGCAAAATATGAGGCTGATAGGACGAATGAACAATTAACTTTAATTGATGCCGACAGGTTAGTTAAACTAATTGTTCAAAATTATGATGATTTTGATGTAGATACAAAACTTTTGATTCCACTATCAAAAATTTACTGGCCAACATAATTCGGTTAATTTGAGGTTATTTGAAATGGGGATACAACAAGACGCTGGAGAACTATTACTTTATTTTTATGATAAGTTAATAAATAAGAATTTAACCAGTGTTGGAACTCAAGATGTTTTAGATACAACTAAATGGGATGGTACTAGGGTTAATCATGCTTATAACTATCTTAATGACTTGGGGATTCTTAAAGGTGGTGGAGGATTAGGAAATATTAATGGTGCACAGATATTTTTTGTTATGCGTCTCTTACCGGAAGGAATCAACATCATTGAAAATCAACCTGAATTCAAAAGAAAGTTCGGTTTTGAAGTAAATTTAGGATTACTAAAATTTAGTTGGGGTGCTTCTGAAAAATGACAGATTCAGGGAAAGCATTAGTTGTATTCCAAAGTAAGAAAATACGAAGAAGTTGGTTTAAAGATGAGTGGCATTATTCTTTGGTTGATATAGTCCAAGCTTTAACAGATAGTGCTAATCCTACTGATTATCTGAAAAAACTGCGTAAAAGAGATGAAGAGCTTGGAAGTTACCTAGGGACAAATTGTCCCCATGTAGAAATGCTGACTGAAACTGGCAAAAATAGACAAGTTCTTGCAGGTAATACAAAAGACG